>CAUQMN010000011.1:0-11762 GCA_963518765.1 uncultured Campylobacter sp. | reverse complement strand
TAGTTTATCTTTGAGATTTGTTCGCGGTACTCGTCTAGCGGGTGGCCCGAGAGGTAGATACCCACGCTTTCTAGCTCAAATTTGAGCTTAGTTTTTAACTCTAGCTCGGAGTCGTCGCGCACGAGACTAGTTTTAACCGTCGCCATACTCTCGTCGTCCCCAAACAGACTCTCGGCCGCATTTTTCTTGATAGTTGCGGCATTTTTGCACGCCTCTACGATGTTATCTAGGTTGTTTAGCATCATCTTGCGCGTTAGGCCAAAGCTATCAAACGAGCCCGATTTTATCAGGCTTTCAAAGACTTTTTTATTTACTTTAAAGTTATCCACGCGCGAGACGAAGTCGTCAATGTCTTTAAACTCGCCCTTAGCCTGCTCTTCTAGGATATTTTCGATCGCCGCGCCTCCGACGCCCTTTATCGCGCCTAGGCCGTAGATGATAGCGTCCTTGCCTCCTTCGCTAACGACTGAAAATTCTTTTGCCGATTTATTGACCGACGGCGGCAGGATAGCGATATCTAGGCGCTTGCACTCGTCTATGTAGCGCGAAATCTTATCGGCGTTGGTCTCCTCGCTCGTGATGAGAGCCGCCATAAATTCGGCCGGATAGTAAGTCTTCATATAAGCCGTCTGAAAGGTCACGTAAGTGTAGGCCGCGGCGTGGGATTTGTTAAATCCGTACGAAGCAAAGTGCAAAATAAGCTCAAACAGCTCGTCGGCCTTTTTACCGTCTAGCCCCTGCGCTTCGGCGCCTTCGATAAATTTGCCCTTTAGCCTATCCATCTCCTCTTTTATCTTTTTACCCATCGCGCGGCGCACGAGATCCGCACCTCCTAGCGAGAAGCCGCCGATAGTCTGCACGATTTGCATAACCTGCTCTTGATATACGATGACGCCGTATGTGGGCTCTAGTATCGGCTGAAGCTCGGGGAAAATGTACGTGATAGGCTCCAGACCGTGCTTGCGCTTGATAAAATCAGGAATAAGATCCATCGGACCCGGGCGATAAAGCGATATCATCGCGATGATATCCTCGAAGCAGTCGGGGCGCATATCGGCTCCGACTTTTTGCATGCCTTCGCTTTCTATCTGAAACAGTCCCAGCGTCTGGCCGCTACTGATCGTCTCGTAGGTTTTGGGGTCGTTTTTATTGACCTGCTCCCAGATTATCTCTTTGCCGAATCTCTTTTTTACGAGCTTGACGGCGTTATCGATCACGGTTAGCGTCTTTAGCCCCAGGAAGTCAAATTTGATGAGATCCACGTCCTCTAGGTACTTTAGGCTATACTGCGTGACGAAGTGATCCTCCTCGGCGTTTGGCTGGCGGAAAAGCGGGGTTTTGTTCCACAGCTCCTCATTTGAGATGACCACGCCAGCGGCATGCATGCCGGCGTTTCGATTTAGACCCTCCAGATCAAGGGCGAATTTCCAAATTCTATTTGCATTTGAGTTGCTTGCTATCAGCTCGCCGATCTTTGGCTCTTTTTCAAAGGCCTGCTCTAGCGTGATGCCCAGCTCGTCGGGGATAAGCTTAGCCATCGCGTCGGCCTCGGCGTAGGGCATATCGCATACGCGTGCGACGTCTCGGATGACGCCTTTTGCCAGTAGCTTACCGAAGGTAATAACCTGCGCGACGTTAAATTTGCCGTATTTTTCTATAACGTAGTCGATGATCTCGCCGCGGCGGTTTTGACAAAAGTCCACGTCGATATCGGGCATGCTCACGCGCTCCGGGTTCAAAAAACGCTCGAAAAGCAGGTTATAGGGCAGCGGATCCAGGTCGGTGATCTTTAGACTATATGCAACCAGGCTTCCCGCCGCAGAGCCGCGTCCGGGGCCTACCGGCACGCCGCGCTTTTTAGCTTCGTTGATAAAGTCCCAAACATCATATAGCCCGGGAAGTTCATCTTGTTTATGATATCTATCTCGCGCTGCAAACGGGTGCGGTACTCCTCGTGGCGCTCTGCCGGGATAAATTTCAATCTCTCCTCCAGCCCCTGCCTACACTCGTGCTCAAACAGCACGCTGTCGTTTGGTATGCTGTAGCGTTTATCAGGCTCTGGTAGGCTCAAATTTCGCTCGGCGGCGTACTCGAGCGTAAATTTAAAATTTGGCGGCGTAGCGTCGCCTAGTTTGATCGTGAGGTCGCATTTACCCACTATTTCTTGCGTATTTGCGACGGCTTCTGGGATATCGGCGAAAAGCTCGCTCATCTGCGCGGGCGTCTTGACGTAAAACTCATGCACGCTGTGGCGCAGGCGGTTTGGATCGTCTAGCAGTTTGTTCATCGCGATACACATGAAAACCTCGTGCGCATCGGCTCTTTGCTTAAACGTATAGTGCGTATCGTTAGTTGCGATTACCTTGATGTTTAGCTCTTTTGCTAGGCGCAGGATTTCATCGTCGATCCTGCGCTGATCGCCGATACCGTGGCGCATGATCTCGAGGTAAAAATCATCGCCAAAGACCTCTTTATACCACAGCGCGGCTTCTTTCGCCGCCTCATATCCGCCTGCGCCGAAACGCAAATTTCGCTCGCTTTGGTTGAGGTTCCAGTTTACCTCGCCTTGCAGGCACGCCGAGGAGCAGATGATGCCCTCGCTGTGCTCTTTTAGCATCTTTTTGTTGATACGCGGATAATAATAAAATCCCTCGATATAGCTCATGGAGCTCAGATACATCAGGTTTTTGTAGCCGATTTCGTTTTTGGCGATTAGGCAGAGGTGAAAGCGCTGTTTGGTGCTTTTATCGCCTAGCTCCTCGCCGTTGTGGATATAGGCTTCGATGCCGATTAGCGGCTTTATGCCTTCATTTTTCATCGTTTTATAAAAGTCTATCGCGCCGAACATATTGCCGTGGTCGGTGATGGCTGCGGCTTTGACGCCTTGTTTTTTTAGCGTTTTAGCTAGCTCTTTGATACGGTTGGCGCCGTCAAGCAGCGAATACTCCGTGTGCAGGTGCAGGTGCGTAAAATCTGTAAAATCGCTCATTTTTTCGTCCTTTTTAATGCTTTTGATTTTACAGAAACTTTGCTTTTAGGCGGATAAATCGGTCTTGTTTAAATTTAACTAGGCTCGGAAAGTAGGCTGCTGGTGTGGGCTTTTCGTCAAATTTGAGCGGCAAATTTGACGAAACCTTGCGGGTGTAAATAAAAATTTAAAGAACGATTACGAGGGGATTAAGAAAAAATTAGATAAGGCGGATAAAAATTACCGCGCTTTTTAAATTTAAAATTTAAAAAATCCAAGTAGTGCGTTTAAATTTATCGGCCAAATTTCTCTTTAAACATCTCAAGCAAATTTGACAAAGCGTCGCATTTTGACGCGTCAAGGCCGAGCTTAAAAGCGGCGAATTTATAGTGGATTTTAGCGCCGTCCGTTACGCTCACTGCCGGTGCGCTCGAGCTTTTGGATAGCTTTTTGCCCTCACGTGAGAGCAAGCCGTGATGGATGAAATTTGCGTCCGCAAAATCGTAGCCCAAAATCTGCGCCGCGTATTTTTGCGCCGCCGAACACGCGAGCAGATCCTCGCCTCGCACGAGCAAATTTACGCCCAAAATCTCGTCATCCACGAGGCTAGCGAGATTATACGCGGGCGTATCGTCCTTTTTCCAAACGACGAAATCGCCCAAAATTTGCGCCAAATTTATGCTTTGGGTTTGCGCGAATTTTTCCGTCTCAAACGCCGCTTCGTCCGCCAAATTTAAACCGTCCGAATTTGCCGAATTTAAAATGCGTTCTTCCGGATTTTCTACCGCGTTTGGGTTAAATTTCTTATCGCCTAGTTTGCCTCCGCCGAAGCCGCACCCCAAAGCGTCAAAATTTATCAAATTTTGCCGAACGTTAATTTGCGCTCCGTCGATAGTGCGTAGCCGCATAGCCGTTTCGTCTTTTTTAAATTTAAGATTTTTCTCCGCGCAAACCCGCGTATAAATGCCGTTTTTAAACGAGCTTTTCATCGAGTGAGAGCACTCGCAAGCGTAGCAAACGCCTTTTTGCTCGAGCGTTTTTAGCGCGTTTTGGTAGGCGCCGAGGCGAAATTTGGAGCTAAATTTGGTTTCAAATTCCCCCACTCCGCCGGGTCCGCCGTCAAAATCAATACCCAGCATATCGAGCACGCGAAAGATGTTTTCCACGTATTGCCTGCGGTAGCGCGGCAAGTCGTAGTCGTCGATCCTTAAGTACAAAATCCCGTCAAACGCGCGCGTAAAAAGATAGGTCAGCAAGAAGTTGTAAACATTGCCCGCGTGCAAAAAGCCGCTTGGCGTCGGAGCGATACGAGATGTGATTTTTTGGTTCATTTGGAGCGAAATTTTGACTAAAAAGCTTAAATTTAAAAATTAGTTAAAAGCCGTCAGATTTGACGGCCAAGATTATTCTTTAGGTTTAGATTCGTTTACTCTTAGAGCTCTGCCGCCTACTTCCTTGTTGTTTAGCGCTTCGATCGCCTTTAGTGCGTCTGCGTCGTTTTCTATCTCGACGAATCCGAATCCTTTTGAGCGATTCGTGTCGCGATCTTTGACGATTTTCGCGCGTTTTACTTCGCCAAACGGCGCAAATGTATCCTTAAGCTCTGCCTCAGTCATGCGATATGACAAGTTACCGACGTAAATATTCACAGTAACGTTTCCTTAAATCAAATTCCCGATAAATCGGTTAAGAGATGATACCTGAATTTAAATAAAAAAGCTAGATAAAAAGCTCGCTTTTTATAATTTAGTATTAAATTTACCCGTAAGCATATCCGCAAGCTCTTTAATGCGACAAAATTTAGCCGATTTTTCGAACCGGCAAGCTTTTAAGGCTTAGAAAACGGCTTCATACAAAAGCCTATTTCTCGCGCATAAATAAAAACTCGGCGAAAAAAGAGCGGGCAAAGCTACGTTAAGCTTTTGCCTTAAATTATCGCCTGGGCTTTGTGCCGTTTTATTTTACTAACAGCAAGCCCTCTTTTACTTCTGCGTAAATTCGCTCGCCGCCTAAAATTTTAAGCAACTCCAAAGCAAACTCCATTGCCGTGGCGGGACCTCTTGATGTGATGATATGTCCGCTTTGCACGACGTTTCTATCGCTTACGTAGCTTCCGCCGCGTACGGCTTTTTCGCAGCCAGGATAGCAGGTAAACTCGCCTCTAACGATCTCTGCGGCGTCAAGAGCGATCGGCGCGGCGCAGATGGCTGCTATAAATTTACCTTTTTTATCGAAACGCTTTATAATTTCTCTCATTTTTAGATTTCCCTCGATATTTGAGACGCCCGGCTGACCGCCCGGCAAAACTAGCATATCGTAGTCCTCCTCCTCAAGATCGTAAAGCGTCATATCGCAGACGAATTTCACTCCGTGAGCGCCTGCTATAGGCAGCTTATCAAGCCCGACGATATCGACTTCTACGCCGCCTCGTCTAAGCACGTCCACGATGCTAACGCCCTCTATCTCCTCAAACCCGTCGGCAAAAATCACGGCAACTTTTTTCATAATTTTCTCCTTAAATTTTCGGATTATTATACTCTCGTTTGCTAAATTTGCGCTATAATCGCGCCACTTTAAATTCGAAAGGAAGGAAAATGGAAGTAAAGATTACGTATTGCAATTCTTGAAACTATAGACCGGTAGCTTCTCGTGTAGAAGAAGAATTTTTAAGTCAAATTCCAGGTGCTAAAATTAGCAAAACCGTCGGTAGCGGCGGAAACTTCATAGTTGAAGTAGACGGAAAAGTAGTCTTTTCTAAAAAAGATCTCATCGGTACGGACGTAAACGCCCTGCCAAATCACGAAGAGATCGTTGCTTTGGTCGATAGCGTTAAAAAATCAGCCTAAAGTCTAAGCTAAGGCTTAGGCCTTGGCTTTTTTTTCAAATTTTATCTCGTCTTTTTCATATTTTTTCAGCAATCCGTTTGTACGCCTCTTAAAAATTTTCCATCTAGCTTCGTTTCCATGTTTTTCAAATAAACTTAATGCTTGGCGGGTCAAAATTTCTTGTTCGTGCATTATGAGTAGATATTCAAAAAGCCGGTCAATGACCGCTAGGCCGTTTCGCTCCGGCATCAAATCAATCAAATTTCGTTCAGTTTTTATCTCCTCAAAAAAACTAAATACCGCTCTTAAACCGCTCGCTAAATTTTCACAGAGCGCTGCCGCGTCGGTACTTTCGTTGATTTCGTAGTGAGCTGTTTTGGAGCCCTCGATAAATGAAATTCTGCCCCTAAAATGGCATTCGTATTCTTTGGGTTTTTAAGACGAATGCCTTGCCGGTTGCGGCGCCTACAAACGCGTCCTAAATGCCGCAGTTTACGTAAAATCTGGTTTTAAATGCGCTATTTCCGCTACTTTTTTGAAAATTTAAGACATATATAAATTCGGGAGTATTTTTGTAAAAATTTAGCCCGTTTTTAGTAAAGCCGTTATCTTTAAATAGCGGCTTTACTTGGGCTATGAGCTCGTCAAATTTTGCTTTCATCAAATTTGACGGCTGCGATTATTTATTTGCGCGCTCGATGTATTCGCCGCGGACGGTATCTACGCGAATGACCTCGCCCTCAAGCACGTGGAAAGGTATCTGCACGACTGCACCGCTTTCTAGCGTAGCGGGCTTTTTACCGCCCTGAGTGTCGCCTTTGAAATTCGGCGGAGTCTCGACGATCTTTAGCTCGACAACTTGCGGTACTTCTACGCCGATAGCCTTGCCGTTGTGAAACAAAATCTCAACCATCATGCCGTCGATCATCCATTTTTTAACATCGCCCACGTCATCGTCGCTGATAGCCACTTGCTCGTAGGTCGCAGTGTCCATAAACTGACAGAACTCGCCGTCGTCGTAAAGATACTGCATCTCTTTTTCTTCCAAATTCGGCTGATCGCATTTGTCGCCCGCGTGGAACGTCTTTTCAAGCACTTTGCCGTCGATGAAAGATTTGATTTTCGCGCGAACGAAAGCCGCGCCCTTGCCCGGTTTTACGTGCTGATATTCGACGACTTTATACGGAACGCCGTCTAGCTCGATCTTTAGTCCTTTTTTTAGGTCGCCCATAGAATAGGTTGCCATTTTTTCTCCTTGATTTAAAAATGGTTGATTATATCCAAAAAAGTTTAAATTTAGCAGGCGGGGCAAACGAATTTCAAACGATTGCCCCGAATTTAGCGAGTAAATTTAATAAACCAAAACATAAACTATCTGCGAGCCGTGCACGCCCAAAACCGGCACGAGCTCGATATCAGAAGTCCTTGAGGGGCCGCAGATGAAAAGGATATTAGTCGGCAACTTTTCATTTTCTTTTTTTAGGCACGCAGATAGGCTTTTTACCACGTCTTGCTTTTTTAACAGCACTATGCAAAGTCTTGGCGTTAGGCTTAGCAGTCTTGGTTGGCTCTTGCTTGAAGTTACGCAAAAAACGCCGTGCGAACTAACGGCTTTGGTCGCTTTGATTATAGAGACGTCGTAGTTAAAAAGCTCTGATTTAAACTCCTCCACGGGCCTATCAAAGGCGAATTTTACTTCCGCTTCTACCTGCGATACATCGATAGGCAAGTCTGCGGGATAGATTAAATTTTTAGCGTTTTGTTGTTTGATTATCGCGTTTATATCGGCGATTAAATTTTGACTTCTTTGTACGAAGGCTTTATTTTCGGTCGCTCTTGAGATATATTCTTCTACCAGATCTTCGCTCTCGTCGTTTATAAAATTTACGACGTCTACGCTCTTAAACTCCTCGTTTATCGGTATATTTTTGAGTTTTGATAGGATTTTTTCTCTGCTATTCATAGATTACTCCGGGTATTTTTTGAACCTCTTTATGAAGGTCGTAGTTAAAGTCCATAAGGTCTTTAAACTCAAGCCACTTGCTAATCACCGGCATACTTTTGCCAAAGCTATGTATTAATCCGTTCGTAGCCATCGCGCCTTTTATCGCCGCTCTGAAGGCAAAGCCGCTAGTTTGCACCTTGGCGTAGTTGCTAAATATAAAAGATTCGGCAAAATGACTCGGTAAATTTTGCGTCCCGTGCGGAGGGTTTTTACCCTGTCCCGCCTTATCTCTGCGTAGTTTTCTGATGAGATTAGGCAGCGGGATCTTCACCGGACACACTTCGCCGCATCTGCCGCACATCGAACAAAGAGAAACCACGTCGCCGTGCTTATCCATACCAAATAACCAAGGCGAGATGACCTCTCCGATAGGACCGGGATATACGGTTTGATAGCTATGGCCGCCGATTTTATCGTAAACGGGGCAGAAATTCATACAGGCTCCGCATCTGATACAGCGTAATGCTTCGTAGTATTCGGGATTTGTCAGCATATCGGTGCGGTGATTATCGAGCATCACGATATGACACTCGCTAGGGCCGTCTAGCTCGCCGTCCTTTCTCGGGCCGCTTATTATGTTGTTATAGTTTGTTATAAACTGCCCCGTAGCCGACGGTATGAGCAAGGTATCAAGCGTCGCTGCGTCTTCAAATCTCTCCACGACCTTTTCTATGCCGCAGATATTTATCGTGATATCGGGTATCGTGGTGCACATTCTGCCGTTGCCTTCGTTTTCTAGCATCCATATAGCGCCTTCGTTAGCGATAGCGAAATTTACGCCGCCAAGCCCCAGCTTTAGCGTCTTAAACTCCTCTCTCATATGCTCTCTTGCGATGGCGTTTAGCTTTTCTGGTTCGCTTTCTTTCGCCGCTCCTAGCTTTTCGTGGAAAATTTCGCCTATCTCGTAGCGGTTTTTATGGATAGCGGGCACTACGATATGTACCGGCGGCTCGTCTATGAGTTGGATGATTAGCTCGCCAAGATCGGTCTCCACGGCTTCTAGGCCTTTGTGCTTTAGATAGTGGTTTAGATGTATCTCCTCGCTAGCCATCGACTTGCCTTTTAGCACCTTGCCGATATTTTTTTCTATCATTATCGTGTAGATTATCTCGCAGGCCTCCTCCGGAGTGCTAGCCCAATGCACCTTAAAGCCGTTTTTAGTCGCATTTTCTTCAAATTTAACCAGTAGCTCGTCAAGCTTGCTTAAAGCGTTATTTTTGGCTTTTTTACCGCGCTGTCTTAACTCCTCCCACTCGTTAAAGCGTTTTGCGATTAAATTTTTACGGTTGGTTTGCAGCGTATGCATAGCGTTGCTTAAATTTTCCCTTAGCTGCGCGTCGTTTAGCTTTTGCTTTACTATATTTTCGTGCGGATTGCTCATATCGCCGCTCCTTGGATTCTGCTTTGGATGAAATCATATAGATGCACGGCTTTTACGCTCTTGCCGTTTCGCTTCATGGTGCCAGCGATATTCATCAAGCATCCGCCGTCGCCGCTTACTACGCACTCGCTGCCCGTTTCTTCGATATCTTTTATCTTAGCTAGAGCCATAGCGTTTGAGATTTCAGGTTCTTTTACGCTAAACGTTCCGCCAAAACCGCAGCACTCCTCTTCGTATTTTAGATTAACCAGTTCGACGTTTTTGAAACGGCGGATCAAATTTTTCGAGCTTTCTACGCTTTTTGCCACCCTTAAAGCATGGCAGTTGCTATGCCACGTGACCTTTATCGGATCGCCCTTATCTTCGTAGCTGACGTTTAAAATTTTATCCAGATAGACGCTTAACTCAAAAACGCGGGAGCTAAATTCCTTTATAAACTCATACTCTTTATCGCCCTCAAAAAGCTCTAAATAATCATGCATCATCATGCCAGCGCACGAGCCGCTAGGTACGACGATAGGATAGTCTTTGTCAAAAAGCCTAGCGTTATATAAGGCTACTTTTTTAGTCTCTTCAAAATAGCCGGTGTTAAAAGCCGGCTGCCCGCAACAGGTCTGGTCTTTTTTAAAGACCACTTCGATGCCCTCCCGCTGTAAAAGCGAGATGGCGTTTGAGACGGTTTTACCCATCAAAGCCGTCCCAAGGCATGTCGAAAACATATAAACTCTTTTCATTTTTCCTCCTTTAAGGTCTAAAATTCGTAACTACCGGCACGAGCTGCGGAAACAGATGTATAACCGCCCACGTGATTAAGCTAGCCAAAACTATAAATAAAAGCGAGTATTTAAGCGTAAATTTAAGCACTTCGCTCTCGCGTCCGGCCATTCCCACCGCCGCGCACGCTACGGCGATACTTTGCGGACTGATGATTTTACCCACGACGCCGCCTACGGTGTTTGCCGCCATAAAAATAACGTCGGGTACGCTTAGCTGATTTGCCGTTACTTGCTGAAGCGTGCCGAAAAGCAAATTCGCGCTAGTAACCGAGCCCGTTAAAAATACGCCCAGCCAACCGATGACGGGCGAGAAAAAGCCAAACGCGTTGCCCGTGCTTGATAGCGCTAGACCCATAGTCGCGGCCTGACCGCTATATTTAGCCACGTAGGCGTAAGCGACGATAAAGCCTATCGTAACGATGGGAAAAGCCATCTCCTTTGCCGCCTCTTTTGCGGAAGCAACTGCGATTTGGGGTTTTATCTTTAAAATCAACGTCGTAAGAATCGCAGCTAACAATATCGCCGTCCCCGTAGCCCTTAGCGCGTCCCACGTATAAACGGCGCTAATAGCTTGCACGCCCTGCGAGATAGGCGAATTTGACGCGGTTAGATTATGCAAGTTCGCGACTTCAAATTTAAACGTAGCAAAATCCACGAGAGATTTAAAACCCGAGCTGTTCCAAACGACTATAGCCGCGATAATGAGAATAAAAGGAAGCCAAGCTTTAAACGCGTCTTTAGCGCTTAGGCTTACGCCCTCTTTTGCCTCGCTTTGCCCGCTTACTCTAAATACGTCTTTAATCTTCCAAATTCTAAGCACCGCCCAAAGCATCACGATGGAGACGATAGCGGCGATTATATTTACCAGCTCCGGGCCTAAAAATTTAGCCGTAGCGTACTGCGCGATAGTATAGCTAGCCGCCGCCGTAATAACGTGAGGCAAAACGCCTAAAACCCCTCTAAATCCGCTAACTAAAAACACGAGCAAAAAAGGCAGCGTAAAGGTAATGGGCGGCAGCATCCTAGCCGTCATCGTAGAGATTAGCTGCGCATCGACGTTTACGGTACCGCTAAGCGCCGTAACCGGTATGCCCACGGCTCCAAACGCCGCGCCTGCCGTGTTTGCTATCATACTAAGTCCGGCCGCGCTTAAAGGTTTTAGCCCAAGCCCCATAAGCAAAGCCGCGCAAATCGCAACCGGCGCGCCAAAACCGATAGCTCCTTCTAAAAACGAACCGAAACTAAACGCTATTAAAATAACCTGAATGCGGCAATCTGGGCTAATAGCCGTAATAGAGGCCTTTAGCGTCTCGAAGTAGCCTGATTTTACGCTAAGTTTATAAAGAAAAATCGCGCACAAAATAATCCAAGCTATCGGCCAAAGCCCGTAGAAAAAACCATAAGCAAAGCTCATAAACGCCGTAACCGCAGGCATCTTATAAAATATAATCGCCACGGCAAGGCTGACTGCGACGGTTAGAAACGCTGCGACGTAGCCTTTTAGCTTAAAAACCGTCAAGCAGAGCAAAAACACGGCTATGGGCAAAGCCGCCGCAGCCGCGCTGAGCCAAATATTACCCGCCGGATCGTAATTTTGCAAAAACACCTCTTGCATCAAATCCTCCTAAATTTAAAATCTCGGCGAAATTTTAGTGCGATTTCAAGCTTAATGCAAAATAAAAATCACATTAATATTTCGCTTTAAGGTTTGGGATTTGCGCCGCAAAAGTTGCGTAAAACGGTAATACGAAAAAAGGCAAATTTGACCGAGGTTAATTTGGTTATAAAATTTTTCAAACTACCTATC
>CAUQMN010000010.1:0-12249 GCA_963518765.1 uncultured Campylobacter sp. | reverse complement strand
CCTGCGGAGCGAAAATTTTGCGAAATCTCGGAAAAGCACTCGCGAGACAAGCCGCCGCCAAATTTAGTGACGTCCGCAGCCGCATTCTTTCAACGCCACCTCCACATCGCAAAAATGCCTATGATCTCTCGCCAAATGCTCGATAAAATCCTGCTTTGAGCCGTGCGAGATCTCATGCATGAAAAGATCGTGATTGACGTAGGCGACCTTGGTGGCGAAATTTAGCGTCAAATTTACGTCGTGGCTGATGAGCACGACGCCCGTGCCTTCAGCGTTGATCTGTTTTAGCAGCTTATAAACGTCCGCTTGACCCTTCGTGTCGATACTGGCGGTCGGTTCGTCTAGCATCAAAATTTTAGCCTTTGCGCAAAGCGCGCGCGCGATATAGACGCGTTGGCGCTGTCCGCCGCTTAGCTCGCCGATCTTGCGCCGCGTAAATTCGCCCATCCCGACGCGCTCCAGCGCCGCCTCGGCCTCTATCTTGTCGTCTTTGCCGTAAAATCCAAACAGCTTTTTATCTATCCGCCCCATCAAAACAACCTCGAGCACGCGCATCGGGAAGCTTTGGTTTATCGGGATATTTTGCGGGACGTAGCCCACGGCCTTGCTCACGCTAGCTGGCTCCTGACCGAACACCTCGATCGTCCCGCCGCTTGGCTTGTTTAGGCCTAGCATCAGCTTTAAAAGCGTGCTTTTACCGCCGCCGTTTGGGCCTATGACGGCTAGAAAATCCTTACAGTCGTATTCTAAATTTATGCCTTCAAACACGAGGTTTTCATCGTAGCCGAAGCTCAAATTTCGCACCGAAACGTCGCTCATAAAACGCTCACTTTACCCGAAATATAAAACATAAAAACGCCAAGCCCCAGCATCACAAAAAGCGCGGCAAACTCGCAGCAAGTCCGCAGCGCGCGAAATCTCGCCGCGCCCTTTAGCTTAAAGCCGCAAACTGCCGCCAGAAATATCACCGCGCCCATGCCAAGCCCCATAAACAGGCCGCTAGCAAGCCCCGCCGCATAGCTGTTTAGGCTAAAGGCCAGCACGAAAACCAGCAGCGTGCCAGGACACGGCACGAGCGATCCTGCTAGCACCACGAGCCACTCGCTAGCGGTTTTTGGCGCCTCGGTAGAAGCCTTGCAAGCCGCGCAGCCGCACTCGCTCTCGTGAGCAGCGGGACTAAATTTGAGGGAATTCGCGCTCAAATTTGAAGCAAAAGCTAAATTTGAACCAAAAACTTTACTAGCCCCTTTTGCGTCCTTTTTGCCCGAAACGGACGCGGCGGCAAAGCTAAATTTAGGCTTTAGAGTCGTTTTTTTAAGCTTGGCGTAGATCATATAAAGGCTCACGCAAACGATCGTTACGGCCGAGATTTTTGTCATCGCGCCCGCCATGTCGCTAACCTTGTTCGTCAAAAACGCATTTAAAAAAACGTAGCTAAAAAGCACGAGCAAAAACGCTCCCGCCACGTGCGCAAACCCGACCTTCATCGCAAAAGCCAGCGCGCGCGAGTAGCTGCCGCCGTTTGCGACGAAGTAGCTAGCCGTGAGCATCTTAGCATGCCCGGGACCTGCTGCGTGCAAAAAGCCGTAAAAGAAGCTAACTGCGGCTAACAAGGCGAAATTTAACGCGTTTAACTCGGCGCTATTTATCTTGATGAGCTCTTTTAGGCGCTCCAAAAACTGCAGGCTCATTCCTGAAATCGAGTCAAATTTAGCCTTATCCGCCTCGTCGATTTGCTCTAAATTTTGCTTATTTTGCGGCTTAATAAGCGAGCTAAGCTCGGGCTTTGCGGGTTCTATTTTAGGCGCTTTTGAGGTCATTTCAAAAAACGCCGCGCTCAAATTTACGTTTGGCACGAGATAAATTTTATCGGTCAGAGCGTAGGGGTCTGGCGAGCTTATTTTAAAGTTAAAAAATCCCTCGCGGTCAAAAATCTCGACCGTGACGACGCGGCCGTCTTTGACCGCTAAATTTAGCTCTAAAATATACTCGAAATTTAGCCTGCCGCCCTCCAGATAGACCCGCTGCGAGAGCGTTTTGGTATGCAAATTTACGGTCTCGCCCGCGCCGTCATAGTAGCCCACGCTAGTTAGATAGCCGCGCGGCACGATGTAGTCGAGCAGGGATTTTTGCACCTTCCACGCTTCGTTTTTACTAAGCGCCTTATCGGCGTTTTCATCGTAGCTTTGTAGCGTGAGAGCGGTGAAATTTTCAGAAAACGTCCAGGTTACGGTAGCCGTTTTGATCGTCTCGCCTTGCAGGTTAAATTTAATCTCGGCATGTGCGGTCGGAGTGTAAAGCGCGCAAAGCGCACAGGCGTGCGCGAAGCTAAAAAAGGACGCAAAAAGCGCTAAAACGGCAAATATGCGTCCAAATTTCATTTACAGGCTCTTTGCGAAAATTTGCGCCGTTTTGCGTAGCTCGGCGTCCCAATCAAGCGGCAGTTGATCGATCTCTACGACGCTTGCGCCGCTTACTTTGGCGACGGTTTGCGCAGCTTTTTTATAAAACTGCGGAGCGACGAAAATGACCTTCACGCCGTGCTCTTTGGCTTCCTCGATGAGCTCTTTTAGCTGGGCGGGTTTTGGCTCCTTGCCCTCTACTTCGATCGCGATTTGCTCTAGATCGTAGCGCTTAGCAAAGTAGCCCCAAGACGGGTGATATACGATAAATTCGCGGTTTTTGACGTTTGCTAGAGTGCTTTTGATAAAGCCGTCAAGCTCGTCAAGCTTAGCTTCGAATTTAGCCAAATTCGCTTCAAAAAGCGCCTTGTTCTCAGGATATTTTTCACTTAGCGCGGCGGCGATATTTTTAGCTTGGATTTTTACGGAAACGGGATCTAGCCAGATGTGCGGGTCAAATTCGCCGTGGTGATGCTCGTGATCGTGATGGTCGTGACCGGCGTGCTCGTGTTTGTGATCGTGGTGAGCGTGTTCGTGCTTGGCGTCATGGTGATGATCGTGGTCCGCGTGCTCGTGGTGTCCTTCAAATTTGATCTTTTCTACACCCTCATCGGTTTTTACGATTTTGAGATTTGGATAGGATTTTTGAAATTTAGGCAGCCAAGCCTCCTCAAACTCGATCCCGATAGCAAAGTATAGATCGCTTTTTTCAAGCGCGGTCATTTGTTTCGGTTTTGGTTCGTACGTGTGCGGATCGGCTCCTTTGCCCGCCATCACGTTTACCTCGACCGCGTCGCCCGCGATTTGCTTGACGAAATACTCCTGCGGCAAAATACTGACGCTAACTTGCCCTTTGGCGTAGAGCGCGACTAAGCCCAAACATAAAAACGCGAAAATTTTTCTCATTTTTATCCTTTCCGTGTTAAAATTTGGGCGAAATTATATCAAAAGCAACTTAGTTGCAAATTAATTTTTCTAAAGGTATAATACCCTAAAATTCTTAACGCGGAGGAAAAATATGGGCGAAAATTCGGAAGAAAAAGCCGGTTTTGAGGAGCTTTTAACAAAAAATGATATCAAAATCACTCCGCTTAGACTAGAGATTTTACACATCTTACGCACCGCCGCCGCGCCGCTTAGTTATGATGAAATTTTAGCCCAAACAGATGCAAACAAAACCACGTTTTACCGCTGTATGGACCTTTTTGAAGCTAAGGGCATCGTGCTAAAAAGCGAAAATAACCGCAAAAATTTCTACGAACTTGAAAGCGGAGCAAAGGCGTATTTCGTCTGCGACGTCTGCCACAAGATGACTAATATCGACATGCCGCGCCTAAAACAAAATCACGTCAAAAGCGTCGTGGTTAAGGGTGTTTGCGACGATTGCTTTTAAAATTTGCGCTTAAATTTGACGACAAATTCCGAACCCAAATTTGCTTACCGACATTAAATTTAAAAAACGACTTCCGAAAAAAATCGCCGCAATTTTATAAAAACGCGCTCTGCTAAATTTAAAGCGGTTGCCGCGTCAAATTTAAAACTCAAATTTGATGCAGCGATTCAAACTAATCCTCGTAAAGCTTCGCGATCTCCGGCGGTATCGCGATCGGACGACCGCGCGAAAGGTCAAAAAATACGTAAGTCGTCACCGCGCTAGCAACTAGCTCTCCGTCCTTGCTAAACTCGTAAAAACGCTTCGAGCAGCTTCTTTTTTCAGGCTGCGTCCAGGTTTTCACGCGCACCTTATCGCCCAAAAATAGCTGCCCCAGATAGTCTATCTCGTGCCTGCGCACCATCCACGTGCGGTTTTGCGCGAGATTGGTCTCTATAAGGTCGCCCACGGCGTTTGAGTGCGCGTTTGCCGCTTCTTGCATCCAAATCACGTAGTGAGCGTTGTTTGCATGATGGTTCACGTCGATGGCATCCTCGCCCACGATAAATTCGTAATAAAAAATTTTCATTTTCGCTCCTAAAAACGCTAAAATTGTAGCAAAAATTTAAAGGCAAACAAAATGAAAGAGATGTGGGACAAAAAGGCGGCGAGCTATACGAGATTTACGGGCGAGCCTAGCGTTTTTCATAGAGGGCTTTACGCTAAGATCGCCGAGTTTGGCGTCAAATTTGACGGCAAAAGCGTCGTTGATATAGGCTGCGGCACGGGCGTGCATACGCTGTTTTTGGCGCAAATTTGCCGCGAGATAACCGGCATGGATATCTCGGGCGAGATGCTAAAAGTCATGGTTGAAGACGCGGCGAAATTTAATATTTCAAATTTAACCGCCGTGCAAAGCGATTTTAAAAACTTTAATCCAAACCGCGTTTACGACGTTGCTTTTAGCACGATGAGCCCCGCGATCGCGGATGAGGAGGATTTTAGTAAATTTATAAATTTGGGCGAAAAAAGGGTCTATCTTTGGTGGAATAAACCGCGTTATTCAAGCGTTTTGGAGCTTTTTTACGAAGGCTCGCAGAGAGGGTGCTTTAAAGAAAAGGCAAATTTTTTTGAAGAGTACCTGCGCCGCGAAAATATCGCCTTTAACTCCTGCGTGCTCGAGGAGTCTCGCGAGCAAAAACGCACGCTTGAGGAGATGACGCAAAACGCGCTTTGGCATTTACAGATAGCAAATTTCGCGCACGAGGAAAACGCGGTCAGGTCGCGGCTAGAAAGCATCGCGAAAGGCGGCCTCGTGACGGAAAAAATCGTCTCTTCAATGAAGCTTTTGGTTTTTTAAGATATAATCGCTTTATTTATTTAAAATTTAAAAAGGATTTTTGTTGGCGCGAGCGTTTTTGCCGATATTTTTTTGCATTTTGCCTTTTTTTTGCGCCGAGGTTTTCGCATCCTCGCTAAGTCCAGTGGCGACGCTTGAATACGACGACGAAAAAGCGCGGCTAGGCAAAAAGCTCTTTTTTGACGCGTCGCTAAGCCCCGGCGGTACGGTATCTTGCGAGAAGTGCCACAACCTTTACTGGGAGCTAAGCGGCACTAGCAAAAAAAACCTAAAAATCTCCGCCGATAAAGAAGCCAGCCCGCCTACGGCGCTAAATTCGGCGTTAAATTTTATATTTTTTAAAGACGGCCGCGTAAAAGATATAAAAGAGCAGGTAAAACAGAGTCTAACCGGCAAAGAGCAGTTGGGCGAAGAGCCTAAAAAGCTAGAAGAAAAGGTCGGTCTAAACGCGGTTTATAAAAAAGAGTTCGAGCGGCTTTACCCGGACGGCGTAAGCTTTGAAAACATCGCCGACGCGCTGGTAAATTTTGAAAAAGCCCTCGTTACGCCAAACGCCAAATTCGACAAATTTATCGGCGGCGACGAGAACGCGCTGGATGCGGAGCAAAAACGCGGGTTTGAACTATTTAAAAAAATCGGCTGCATAAACTGCCACAGCGGGGTCAATCTAGGCGGTAATATCTACTACGAGCTTAGCTCCGGCGATAAAGGCAAACAGGTTCGCTACAAAGTGCCCAGCCTAAGAAATATCGAAAAAACCGCGCCCTATCTTTATAGCGGCGAGATAGCGGATCTAAAAGACGCGATAAAATTTATCGCCAAAGAGCGTATCGGCTACGAGTTAAGCGATGAGCAGACGCAGTTGCTTTATAAATATTTGCTTGCTTTAAGCGGCGAACGACCGGATATTTTAAAATGAAACCCAAGCTAATCGTTCACTAAATTTTACTTTTCATCATCGCTTGTATCGCGTTTTTCGGTACGGTGATGACGCAAAAAGCCACCAAAGACGTAATCAAAGCCTACGAATACAAAGGCGCGATAGAAGATATGATAGACTCCGACGACGAGATAGACTTTGCGCTAAAAAGGACGTTTTTGCAGGCTGATTACGATGCGACGATGAGATATGCGGCCAGTCTTAAAAACGATTTGTTAAATTTAAGCTCCGGCAAGCTGGCATCGTTTGAGCGGCTAGCTATCGGCGAGGGAGCGGTAAACGAGATACGAGAAACGTTTGATCAAAAAAGCGAGCTAATCGATAAATTTAACTCCCTTAGCGCTCTGGCAAAGCTTAGTTTTGAAGAAACGATGCTGAAATTTAGCTCTTTAAACGACTCGCGTTTTAGCGAGCTGCTGCCTAAAATTTTGCTGATTAGATACGGTATAAACGCCGATATAAACGGCGCTAAAGAGCTGCTAAAAAGCTATGAGAGTCTAAATTTAAACGAGCGCGAGAAAGATTTTTTACAAAGCGCGCAAAAGCTGCTACAGCGCTACGAGGAAGCAGACCGGACGCTAGCTAGCATACAAGACCTAAATCTAAGCAAAAAGCTATACGAGCTAAGAAGCAAAAACGATGCCTACGTAGAGCGCGTAACGTCGAATTTACGCGGCACGACGATTTTCGTGTTCGTACTTTTCGGGATTACGGCGGCGTTTATTTATCTATCGTACATTAGGGCTAGAAACAACATCAGACTGCTAAATCGCTTCGAACAAGCCGTAGATAACAGCTTTAACTCCATCGCTTTTACCGATCTAAATAAGCAAGTCAGATACGTAAATAAAATTTTCGAGCAAAACACGGGTTATAAATTTGAAGAGATAAGCGGCAAAAATATAAATTTACTAAAATCGGGCTTACATCCGCAAGAGTTTTATCAAAGAATGATAGACGCGATAGAAAACGATAATATCTGGCGCGCCGACGAGCTAATTAGCAAAACCAAAAGCGGTAAGTTAATACGCGAGCAAGTCGTTTTCTCGCCGCTTTTTAACGAAAAAGGCTACAAAGACGGCTACATGGCGATCAAATTCGATAGAACCAAAGAGATAGCGATAACAAAAGAGCTCGAAGATAAAAACAAGCAGCTGCAAAACGAAGCCCTCATAGACAAGCTAACGGGATTTGGCAGCTATTTCGCGCTCACGCAGCGCATGGAGCGCCATCCTAGCGGGATGATAATCTACATAAACATAAACAATTTTATGGATTTTAGATTTTTTTACAAGACCAAAACCGTAGACCTTATCATCGCCTCGTTTGCCTCTACGCTAAAGCTTTGTATAGATACTTACGCGATGGACGCGGATATCTACAGGGTGCAGTTTGACGAATTTTGCATCTGGTATAACGGCGAGGACGCAAACAGGGACGCTAAGCGATTCGTAGATTATTTCAAAACGCAAAATCTCTACGTAACCGTAGACGGCGAGCGCGAATCTATACCTAATATAAAAATAACCTTAGGCGTCAGCATGCCTCAAGACACGGTACAGACAAACCGCCTAACTCAAGCCATGCTAGCCCACCACGAAGCCGTGCAAAGGGGCGAGGCGGCGCAGTTTTATACCGAAAATAGCTACATCGAGCAGCAGTATTATCACAACCAAATCATGTCGCGCACTATCGAGAGCGCCCTATATAACGAAACAGTTATCGTCGAGTGTCAGCCTATCTACGACGTATCCGGCCAAGGCGCGCGGATCAAATACTACGAAGTGCTCGTGCGCCTCATCGACGAAAACGGCAAGATACGCTATCCGGGCGAATTTCTTGATATCGCAAAGAAAATTTCGCTTTATAACGACATCACAAAAAAAGTCATCGAACACGTCTTTAGGCTGGTCGAGAGATTTGAAAACGTGGGCTTTTCGATGAACCTTTCAAGTAGCGATATCACAAACGAGAGCATAAGAGAGCTCATCGAGAAAAAACTGCGCGTATGCTCTAGCCCTGAGCGCGTGTATTTTGAGATATTAGAGAGCGAAGGCGTGGACGATTATAATATCGTAAATGATTTCATCAATAAGGTTCGCGCCTACGACTGCAAAATTTCGATCGATGATTTCGGTAGCGGCTACTCCAACTACTACCGTATCTTGGAGCTTGATATCGACACGATTAAGATCGACGGCTCGATTATCAAAAAATTACCGTTTGATCAAAACGCCCGCTACTTGCTGCAAACCATCATCGACTTTGCCGCAAGACAGGGCTACAACGTCGTGGCAGAGTTTGTCAGCTCAGAAGAGATCCTTGCAGAAATAAAAAAATTCGGCATCAAATACGCGCAGGGATTTTTGCTAGGCAAACCGATGCTGCCGGATAACATAAAAGAGTAAATTTACGTGCGGCGGCTATACTGCGCTAAATTTGACGGCGGCGCGCGTATGGACGGAGTAAATTTAACTAAGCAAATTTCATACGCTAGCTTTTTACGCCGGGACGTCTGGACGCGCTAGTTTGATGCTACCTTGGCGTATTTTGGGATTTTTAAATTTTGCTTTTTAATGCTAAATTTAACGCGGTTTACGTCCGCTAGTTAATTTAGCTCGTCCTAGTCAAATTTGTCCGCTCAAATTTGACTAATCCTGCATCCAAACCGTCAAAAATCCGAGCAAAATTATAACCAAAAACAAGGCTGCCTGAAAATAAAAATTCTTTTTTAAATTTTCGTTTATCAGAGAGCAAAGCTCGGAAATAAAGATGTATAGCTCGCTCACGCATATCCTTTTGAGCCGTCAAATTCGGCGGTAAATTCGGAGGGGCTGATAAGTTTGCCGCGGCAAGTAAATTTATCGCCGTCTCGCCGAGATAAAATTTGACGCAACATTTCGCTGCCGGCTCTGCGCTAAATTCGAGAAAAGCCAAATTTACCGCAGGGCAAAACGCCGCAAGCGACTAATTATATCCTGCATCCTTGCCTTTTAAGAAATAATATAGCAATATCAGCAAGATTATCAAAATCGTAAGGAAAATATACTTCCTCTCGGAGTGCTCTCCGGTGTTTCTATAAAAAAACAGTACCGATTTTATAGTGCCGACGATCGTTATGATTGTCCCGAGTAGCCTGTCCATAACTATCCTTCTGAGGTAATTGGGGTGTAAATTTGGCTTGGCTCGTCTTTAAATTTCCTTCTAACAAAAACGGCGCAAACCGCAAACGAAACCGCCGTCAAAGCGTAAAATATATAGCTAAAAATAGGATTTGCGCGCGTTTCACCATCTTTTAGCTTTTTAACCGAAACGGCGTTTCTAAACATATCTAGCACCGCGATACGCCAGCCGTAGTATTTGATCTGCGCCCTGCCTTCGCCTACTAGACTCTGGGCGGCGGCTTGGACGTCGGCTGAGTTAAATTTAAAATAAAGCGGCAAGCCCCAGCCCGTGTCCTCGTTTCGATAAGGCATCACTTTCGTGCCGTTTAGCTCGCGCGTGTAGATAAAATACACGTCGCGCGTCGGGCCGTCGGCGGGATTTTGCGCGTCGATAAAGCCGTCTTTGTTCATGCGCTTGACCTCGCCGCCCGTGATGATCGCCTCGTCGTAGTGCGGGAAAGCGTAGTTTATCGCCGCAAACGCCGTAATGTGCAGGGCAATCAAGAAGCCAAAGATAAAATTTCGGAGATATTTTTTAAATTTTTGCATTTTCGTCCTTTGGGACGAATTTTACAAGATAGAAGTTTAGAATAAGCTAAGCCCCTAAAATAGGGGCTTAGAGGGATTAGGCTTTGGCCTTGCAGCCGCAGCTTCCCGCAATAAATTTAAGAATCTGGATAAAGAAGCAAATGCCGCCGATGATAAAGATCGTATCGCCGATCATCCTTAGCCAGCGTAAATTTTGCAAGTGATCCATTTGTAAGAACTCCGCGCTTCTAGCGTACCACATGCCCACGTCTATCGCGGCGACGGCCTGATAAAGACCGATCGGAAGTAGCGACGCTAAAATCATCAGCATTAGACCCGCATTTAGCGACCAAAAGCCTACTTTCATCAGCTTGTCGTTAAATTCTTGCCCTTTGAAAAGGTAAAGCGCCACGAGCCAAACAAAACCTAGCGCCAAAAATCCGTAAACGCCAAATAGCGCCGCGTGTCCGTGCACCGAAGTGGTGTTTAGACCCTGGATGTAGAATAAAAATAACGGCGGGTTAATAAGGAAGCCAAACACGCCAGCACCCAGCATATTCCAAAACGCCACCGCGATAAAGCAGTAAAGCGGCCATTTGAGATTTTTCGCCCAGCTTTGCGCGAACTGAAGCGAATACTGATGAAAGGCCTCTGCTCCAAGAAGCACCAAAGGTACGACCTCAAGCGCCGAAAAGCTAGCGCCCACCGCCATGATCGGAGTAGTGGTTCCGGCAAAATAAAGGTGGTGGAAGGTGCCAGGGATGCCGCCCATTAAGAATAAGCTGGCGCTTGCCAAGGTCGAGTAAGTCGCAAATTTTTTACCGACTAGACCCAAAGAGGCAAACACGAACGCAAGCGACGCGGTCGCAAACACCTCGAAAAAGCCCTCGACCCAAAGGTGAACGACCCACCAGCGCCAGTATTCCATCACCGGCAGCGGGCTTCTTTGTCCGTAAAATAGTCCCGCGCCGTAGAAAAGTCCCACCGCAATAGCAGAAGCCGTAAATATAGCTAGCAGGTTTTTATCGCCGTCAGCCTTAAATCCGCCGACGAATCCGCGAAGCACGAGAGCCATCCAGATAACAAGACCGACAAACAAAATAAGCTGCCAAACCCTGCCAAGCTCGATATACTCGTATCCTTGGTGGCCGAGCCAAAAGCTGGTAGACGTTTCCATCTTGCCCGCTATCGCCATGTATTCGCCGATAAAGCTGCCCACGACTAGGAAAAGTAGCGCGTAAAATAACAAATCCACGCCTAGTTTTTGAAATTTAGGATCCTTACCGCCGTTGATGATAGGCGCTAGGAAAAGTCCGGCCGCCAAAAAGCCCGTCGCGATCCAGAAAATGCTCGCCTGGATATGCCAAGTGCGCGCCAAAGAGTAAGGGATGTGCTCGGATAAATTTATACCGTAAAACTCCTGTCCCTCGACCGTGTAGTGCGCCACGAAGCCGCCTATCATGATCTGGAAAACAAAAAGCGCGAGCGCTACGAAAAGGTATTTGCCAAGCGCCTTTTGAGACGGAGTCAAATTTAGCTTTGAGAGCGGATCGGCATCGATAGGAGCGAGTTTCTCGTGATCTTTTTCGCCGTAGAAATTTGAAAACCAAACTAGTAAGCCAACGCCCGCGACCAAAATCGTAACGCTAATAATCGTCCAAAATACGTTTTCTTTCGTCGGAACGTTGTCGATTAGCGGCTCGTGCGGCCAGTTGTTCGTGTACGTAGCCTCGCTATTTGGGCGATTCGTCGCCGTAGCCCAGGTCGCCCAGAAGAAGAAATCGTTTAACTGCTCGCGGTTTTCTTCTTTAGCCAGCGTGTTGTTTTTCATCGCGTAGTTTTCGCGCAATTTTTGGTATTTCGGATCGTTGCCGAAAAGCCCGTTATACTCGTCGCGCACTACCTTTGCCGCCGCGATCCTCTCGTCGCTGATCGTTATAACGCCGTTTTTTAGCGTATTCGTGCGGTATTCGCTCTTTGTTAGGGCCTTGATGTTGGCTTGCTGTTCGGCGCTTAGAGCGTCAAATTTAGCTCCGTAAAGCTGAGCGGCCTTGATATCCATAAACGCGACCAGCTCTTTATGTAGCCAATCAGCCGTCCAGTCGGGCGCCTGATACGCTCCGTGTCCCCACACCGAGCCCACCTGCATACCGCCGATGCTTTGCCAGGCTTCCTGGCCTTTGTAAATTTGCTCTTGCTCGATTATGATTTTGCCGTTTTTATCGGCGAAACTCACCACCGGCGGAGCCTCGCGGTAAACCTCTAAGCCGTAATAGCCGAGTATCCCGAAGGCGATAGTAACGACTGCTACCAGCGCCCACCAATACTTCTTGTATTCACGCATACTTTGTCTCCTTTTGAAAAATTCGGACAAAGTTTATCCAAAATAAATTTGCGCAAAAATGATGTATATCAATAAAAGGACTAAATTTGTCCTTAAAATACGGCTTATATTAAAAAATGTATAATTTCAAAAATATATT
>CAUQMN010000009.1:0-12752 GCA_963518765.1 uncultured Campylobacter sp. | reverse complement strand
AAATACCCGATGACGCTATAGGAAGAGTAGATGAAAAAGGAAGACTAACTAAACCAGAATACAAAGATATTTACGATACGGTGGAGAGAAACGTTAATACCCTTAAATCGGATTTATTCATAGGGGAGTGGGGTATATGTTCCGGAATACTAGGTAATCCCCTGGCATTTGGGAACGGAAGTTTAGGAGGATTTAAAGCAAGAGAATTCCAGGCTTTGTTTTTAGCCGCTCAGTTAGGAGAAGTAAAAGCTTTAAGGGCATTATCTGATTGTTTTAAATACTATACATATGCGGTAGGACTAAACAAAAACCTATCCCGCTCATTAGAATTCCAAGCCCTATATAAAAACCCTCCTTTAGACGAGTACGGTATGATACCATATCTAGACGAGATAGTAGGGAGCGATTTTATTATGGATTTTAATAGGGGAGGGGTAGCGGCAATACCAGATGGAGGTTTTCATCTTGGACTAAAAGAAATAGTACAAGAAAAAGGAGAGCTCCTAGACCCTAGAGATATAGACGCAAACGAAAAAACAAGAGAGGAATTTACAAATTTTATAAAAAAAGTTCTTCCCGATAGTATGGAAGAATTTAACGGAGGCTTCCCCAAAGACTGGGATAACAAACGATTAAATTTATACATCGACTCCACCCTATTAGAATCTAAAATAATGTCCCTAACTCCTCCCGAAGGTTATCCTAACGCACCGTATTATAATACCCCGGAAGAACTAAAAAGGATGTATGAATCGGGTAAACTGGATAAAAGACTAAATCCTTTAACTCCTGCTATGTATAAACCTAGCTTTCCAAAAGATCTAAAAGATAAGATAGAAGAGTATGCTAAAGAGCATAATATTAAGGATTAGGTAGATTGGGATAATTTAAGCAAGCCTGTTAAACGAGCTTGCTTAAATTTATATAGTATTATTTTTTTGAGATATAGCTTTCTAGAGCCTTTAGTACTAAATATTCAAAGGACTGTTTTTTCTCCTGAGTACTTTTAGTAACGGCTCCTGATAGGTACTTAAAAAACGAATTGTTTTCGACTATATCGTACATATGGGAGTATAGCTCCTTGCATACTAGCTGCAACAAGACGGAGTTGATTAGTTTTGTAGAGTCAGTTAGGCGTATGGTGGAGAGTATGGCTTCCAGATCGGCTACGCTTAGAGTGGTGGAATTTGACTCTATCGTGTTTGGCGCGATTTCGTTTCTAAGCTGACCCAGTAGTTTTTGTGTTAGATCGTTTAATGTTTGCGAAGATATCATGTTTTGCGTAAAAGGTTTTGGAGCATATGCGGGATTTGGCTCGGTCGCCTTTGCAGGAGAGTCGTTTTTGATGTAAAATTCGTCGTCTACTTTCGGAAATATATTGATATCGGGTTGCTCTTTAAAATCAACATTTAAAAGCTTGCCTATAGGCTCAAGGCGCACATCATCAAGCTTGTCGAAACTAGGCGTATTTTCTATTAGTTTTTGCGTTTTAGCAGCATATTCTTCTAGTTTTGAGGGATTTATAAACATGAGTTTTAAGCTCCCTACCCTAAACACGTCCCCCTCATTAACAACCGTTTCGTAGTCGCTTGCGATCTTGGAAAAAGAATCGGCGTAAAATATATCGCAGTTTTCATATGAAGATATCGTGAAAAAACCCTCCTCATAACCTATGCGCGCATGCCTGGCGAGTATGGCTCCATCTGAATCTTGACACCTAAAGGTTACGCCGCTATCGCTTCCTATATCGCCGCCGTTTTCATCAAAGATATAAAATTTAGACGAGTAGTTTGCGGCATTTTCTAAATTTTGTATAGCAACGGCTATTTGCTCCATAATCTTCCTTAATTTAAAATATTTTTAGGCAACTTAAATGAAGATATATTTCTTAAAAGTTCCATCAGTTCGGCATTATTAGGCGTTACATCAAATCCGAAGTAGTATTTTTCTTGCGGATTAAGATAAAGAGAATATTTACCCTGCTCAGAGTTATAGCTTGAATTTCGCAAAAGCCTATGCCATGCCCACTCTCCGCTAAACGTTTTTTGCTCGATTTTATTACCGTTTTGAAATTTGGCCGCAAATTTGATCTGCGAGGAGGTATCAAAATCTTTAGGCGTTATGTGAAGACTTGAAGGCAACGTATGATCGTAGGTTATGCTTTTATCATTTACCGACGAAACGTTGATGTTGCTAAAATCCGCCGACAAATCAACGGCTTTAATATAGAAGTTGATTTTAATCTCGTCGTTTAGATCAAGCATGGTGTTTGCGATATTGTCTATCACGGATATGTTTTCCAAGAAACTCTTGCTAAATTTAAAATCTTTCGCATACGCCGATTTTACTCTGTAGCCGTTTGTCCCTTTGGTTAAAATTTTCTTTAAAAATCTATCGTAAAACTGATTCCAAGCCCCGTTTTTCCCGAAAAAAGCTTTAAATGATTGTATACTAACGGACTGTGCCGCCGTCTCGTCAAATGGGTAAAACGGCATTATTTCGTTTGCGTAAAGGCTGTAAATTTCATCCTGCCATGCCGTATTTAATAAAGTAGAGGCTCCGGACTCCACCTGCTTCCAAGACAGCTTAGATACTTGCTGATAGTAGTTCATAAGCTCTTTAGGGAGCATTTTTGAGTCGTTATTTAAAACTATAAACGGGTCGTTTTCATTTTTGACGCCGCCTATTACGTAAGTTATTTTGTCGTTTTCGCTTTGTAACATCTCATAGTTAAAGTCGAGGATTTTTTTATGGATTTTAGATACATCGTCGCTTATGGTATTTAGTATGCCGTTTTCTTTCGAGCTATCGTTTAGCGTATGGTACGGACTAAAATCAGAGCTAAAATTTGAAAATAATTTTCTAATCTCGGTAGAAGGATAGCCAAGGCTGTATATGTATTTTAAGAAAGCTTCGTCGGTTAGAATAGTGTTTGCATTTAGCGTATCTACAAGCGAATTTACCGGATTTTTAACTTTTGATAATATTTCTAGTTCATCTAAAGTCTCTTTTCTGGAGTTAAATTTTTTAGGCGTTATGCCGCTTATCACGGTCATCCATCTGGAGCGGTATTTTTGTAAATACAGCCTAGCTATGCCTAAGCGTAGAGCCGATTTATCTTCGTTTGCGTCAAGTCCGCTTGCCTGTTTGTTTTGAAATAGCCATTTTTCGATATTTGCCGAGTCGTCTATGTAGGAGCTTAAATTTGATAAGAACTGCCTCATGCCCTCTTTGGTATAAATTTTATTAAACGGCTCAAAGGCGCTACTGTTTTCGATAACGCCGTTAATTCCGGAAATTTCTTTTTTTATATCGTAAAATTCTTTTTCATTTTTATAAGATATAAATTCCAAAAGAGAATATAGCCTTTCCAATCTTTCTACTTTTGCAAGTTTGTCGTCGGCTGCTTTGATGGATTTTAAATTTTGAGGTATATCTTTTAAATCGGTATTTAATACGCTATCGACGTGCGATAAAAAATCCTCTTGATTTACGTTGTATTTTTCAAATTTAGCCCAATTTGTCTTGATCCAAATTTTAAACAAATTAGCATTTATAAAATCTTTATCGAACAACGATTGGTACATATAAAAGGCTTTTATGAGATTGTCGGGGTTTGTTTCGGTTTCTAACATATTTTCCATCTCGACAAGAATGGTATTTTTAAGAAAATCTATCGTTAGCTCCGTATACAAGTCTTTGGCGGACTTAAAACCTTTGTAGGATATATCCAAAAGCGGATATTCAAATTTAGTATCCCCCGAAAATAGTCTAGGGTATATTTTTAAGATATCTTTTAGATTGCGTAATAATTCTATCTTTTGAGTCGGGGTATAGTCTTTGTATCTTTGGCCGTCAAGTAGTGTGGATACCGAAAGCATAGCATTCTGCGCCTCTAGCTCTTTTGCCGATTTTAGCTTTAAAAAATGGCTACACGCAAAGTAAGCGGCGGTACAAATGAAAACTATTAATGCGTAATTTAAAATTTTTGCTCTTAGGCTTGTATTTAAATTAGGGTTTACCAGGTGACCTTTAAAAACAATATCTTTTAGTAGTGATTTAACAAAATAGCTTTGCTTGCTATAGTTATTAAAGGCTCTAACTAACGGCTTTTTCACACCGTATCTATCGCACACCGTATTTACTAGATAGTTTATAGGCACGTTTTCTTGAAATGCGCTAACAAAGTAAACGCCTTTGATCGGCGAACTATTTTTTAATGAATTTTCGTCTTTTAATTTTAAGGTAAAGTCGCTTACGAGCGCAAACAGATTGTCTAGTTGTTTTAAGAATAAATAAGAGCGTTTTTTGTCCTCGAGGGAGTGGGAAAGCGAGTTTTTACTCATTATGTTGTAAAGTAGCGAATGGCTTAGCTCTTTAAAATCATTATCTAGCTCGTCTTTATTAAAGCTATTTGGCAAGCTGAGTCCAAAAGCTTTATTTGCGACATCGTCTTTAAAAAGCTTAAAATAATCACCCATGCCCTCGACTAGGTCGAGTTTGCTAAATACCACATAAATAGGAAATTTTATTTTCAAGCTATTTTCGCAGTCGTTTACTCTTTTTACCAGGTATCTTATTAGATCGTTTGAGTACTCTTTGGGATTTTCTAAAAACTGCTGAGTATCCACTATTAAAATAGCTCCGCCTAGCTTAGAGTGAAAAATATTTTTATTTAAGAAATTTAAAAACTCTTTCCATATGTTCTTTTTTATGAGAAAGTCTTTGTTTTTTTCTACGTCATCCTCGGGAAGCTCGTCCGTTGAAGAGGGATTAAATAAAGCCTCTTGCGAAAAATGAATGCCTTGGGTATCTATAAGAGCTCCGCTTTTTGATATGTAAAGATTAAAATTAGTCGTGCTTTGATGTATTTTTTTGTATGTATCAAGGCTATCTCCAAGCGGATATTCTATATTGGAATAATTAATGAAAGCGCTTTTGCCGGCTCTTTCATTTCCTATTATCATAATAAGCGGTATTTTTTTAAATTTTATATCGTTTTTCCAAGTATTTTTTGCTTCTTTTACGGATATAAAAAAATTTCTTTTAGCTTTATTTACGGACTCGTTTGATTCCTTTTTTATCTCTTTTATTTGCTTCCTTTTATCGTCTTTTATAGAGGATAGGAATTTTATCGTTGCGCGCAAAGCAAAAATAACGAATGCAATTAGCCAAAAAATGCAAAGGGCTATTACCCTAGATGACGTGTTTGCAAAAATATAAACATCGCTAAAAGCAATATCGGGGCTATACCGCCAAAACAGAACGCTAATCGCAATAAGCGATATAAAAATAGAGACGCCTTTTATTTTAAAAATGCTAAGAATTCTAGATATGAACGAGAGAGACAACTTTACCACCGATCCGAGATTTGATTAAATAATTGTTTGATTATATCACAACTTCTTAAAAATTAAAACGAATGCTTAATTTGGATTTATGAAATATCAGGAGTATAGCCTAAAAAACATCAAATAAGAGCCTTTTTTATCTTTTCCTATTATGGAGCCGTAGCCTAATTTGCTATGAGAGTCGTCCCCTAGTTTAAGATTCATTTTTGGGGAATATTTTATACTTATATATAAATCCACGGCAAATTCGTTATTTGTAAGAAAAATCACGCTTTGTTTTAACTTGTCGTATTTTTGCCCCTTTGGAAAGTATTTAATGGCTTCGTCGTAATTTATGCCCTTTATATAAATAGCCATTTTGCTCTGATAGTCCAGCGCTTTCTTGCCCAGTATAAAATTTTTACTTAAGCGGTTGTTTAGTTTACCTAGACGGCTTCGTTGCTTTGGCTCTATAACTACCTGATGCGGGATATTTTCCAATATAAAAAGTTTATTTTTAAGATTAAAGTTATATTCTAATACCCTTTGTATTTGTAGTTTCGGTCTCCTTAAGCTTAGTAGTAGCGGCGCAAACGGTAGATAAGACCTGGCCACCTCTTTGTCGTCTATGCCTAAAATATTAAATAATATAGTTGAAATTCTATCGCTAAAATCTTTCTTAAAAGATTTGGGATAATTTTGCATGGATACGCTCTCAAAAAATATCCATAGCAAATAATTATTAAAAAAATCAAAAAATAATTTCCAGTTTTCGTTATCGCTTCTTGAAAATTTATCTAGCATATAGCTTGGTAGCTGTGAAGAGCTGCCGTATAGCCCCATAAAATTTACCATTATTTCTAGAAAATTTTTCTTTTCTTCATTGTTTGGCCTAACATATTCTATTTCTTTATTGGGATGACCTAGTTTTGAGCTATTTCTTAAAACGATATCGTTTTTGTCGTAGTCGTTTAAGGCTTTTTTGATAAGTCTATAAAAAGAAGTTTGTCCGGTTAATTTCACAGTAGCGCTTTATTGCCGCTATGAAGCGGATAGTCTATCGTTATTTTGCTTTGGGTGCATTTTACTTTTAGTTCGCAAAATGAATTTATAGAGGCAAAGCTAGCTAGAAATTTAGATAAAACCAGCCCCGCGATATAAACTTCGCCTATGCTATAAAATTTACTTTCATCCATATAAAATATACACAATGTGCCTTTTTTCGTCATACGTCCGTCTATTCTATAAATGGATTTGGTCTTTATGTCTTGTAGCGAGCTTACCAGAATTTTAGATACTAAACTATCGCCGAATGAAAAGGCGTCCAATACGGCTAAGAATGATTTTTTTTCGAGTATGGTTTGATAACTAAAAGATAATATGGATACGAGTCGCCAAAGTAAATTTCCGTCTATCGCAACCTTTTGCATAGATGTGGGGACTGTAATATTTCTTGTATTAATTTCAGGGCGAGTAGGAAATTCGTTTATTTCCGATATCTTAAGCTTTGAGGGTAAATTTCCATTGCAGCATAGCGTTTCTACCGTTACCGTTTGATCTTTTTGAGAACTTGAAAAAAATGAAATCTCTTTGTATGGATTTAAATTACCGTCCAACTTATCGCCTAAAGAGTAAAAATCGTCTATATTTTCGCCGTTAAAAAAATTAAATCGTTCAAAACTTTTGTAGTTTTTTAGCACCCTTCTGCCCGTATCGCTACTATGCGCAACTACTTTGGTTACTTGAACCATATCATAAGCATCAATCTTTGCCCTATCTAAAAAAATCCTATAACCGTTTTTATTGTTGTTATTTAATATAGGCTCTGCGCTCATATCGAATAAATTTATAGCCGGGGTAGAAGATAAGGAAAAGTGCTCAACTCTTGGAAAATAGCCGTTTGGAAGGCTTCTATCAAATACAAATTCGATAGTAAAATTCCTAGAGCCGGAAGATTTTAGCATGTCCAAATCTTTTATTGATATAAAATTAAATTTATACGGCATAAAAAATAGTTCCTGCAAAAGAGCAAATGCCTCAAAACCGAAATCTTCATAATCAAGAAGTTTATCGTCAAGCCCTAATACTTCGAGCGATGAAGCCGGAAGATTAAATGTTTCTCCGCTATCGGAACAAAATATAATAATTTTTTTTAGGTATGTTTTCATCCACATAACTAGCGTAGAAGACATATATACGTCATTGCCTAGATATAAATTAATGCGGTTTAAACCAATATCTGACAGGCTTATTTCATCTTTCGTGATACTTAATTCCAGTTTTAAAACATAATCGTTTTTGTTATTGTCTAGATACGTTTTATTTATCTTTAAAGGATACAAAAATACGTCATATGCTGTTTTAAATTTGCATTTTACGTCATTAATCGGTCTGGAAACGACGACCGAGCCTTTGGGTATGACTGCGTAATTTTTCTTGCTGTCGCTTTTTAAGGAAAATTCTTGAATACATACCGAAGGTATCGGGTTGGTGTAGTTTGGAGATACGATATTTACGAGCGACTCGGCGATAAGCGGTATATTTTCATCGAGTTCTTGATGGATTTTAGATGTAAGTATGGCTAAGTTTTCTATTATTCTTTCGACATCGGGATCTTTGCTGTCCGTATTTAAAAACGGTGCTACTTTTGGAAATTTTTCTATAAAAAGCTCTCTCATTTCACGAAGATAGGCCATTTCTTTATGAAAATACAATATGTTGTTTTCGTTTTTTTTCATCACAAAACCTCGCAATACCTATTGTTGCGAAAAGTTACTTTTATGGCAAATTCCTTAAAGGCATCCTTTTGCCTAGTATATCTTATATCAAAGGTTAATTGCCACGGCTTTAATGAATCGTCGTAATTTATGGCGACTATATTAATTCTATTTTCATATTTTTGAATGAGACTGTATATTTCTTTTCCCATTAACTGGCAGAGTTCGTGCGAATCAATGTTTAAAAAAGACATATCCGGTAGGCTTGAGCCTTGTATGGTTATACAGTCGTCAAATTTGGAATTTAAGAGTATGCTTATATTTTCTTTTATATCGTTTAAAATATCTTGGCGATAGGGATTGTCCGCGTTTTCTTCATTTAGTGCATGTAAAACCCTATCGCTTAATGACATAGTCCGCCCAAATTTATTCTTTATCTAGTTTTCCGACCAGAGATAGCTCAAAATTAGCGCCCATAAATTTAAAGTGCGGTCTAGCCAGTAGCTCTATTTTATACCAGCCAGGCTCGCCAGGAATATCGTTTACGTTTATTTTAGCGCTTCTAAACGGTCTTCTACTCCTTACGTCTGCAGGCGGATTTTCTTGATCGGAAATGTACTGCCTTAGCCACTCGTTTAAACCGCGCTCTACATCTGCTCTTTCCTTCCATGTACCTATTTCCTCTCGCTGTAAAACTTTGAGATAGTGAGCTAAGCGGGATATTAAAAATATATAAGGAAGTTGCGTACCTAGCCTAAAATTTGTTTCAGCCTGTTTTCCTTCCGGAGTATTTGGGAAAATTTTAGGTTTTAGAGCCGAATTTGCAGAAAAAAATGCGGCGTTATTGCTGTCTCTACGCAAAGTAAGAGTAATAAATCCGTTTTCGGAAAGTTCATACTCCCTTCTATCCGTTATCAAGACTTCAGTCGGTATTTTTGCTTGCACGCTACCGTAGTTTTCATAAAGATAAGTAGGTAGATCCTTGACTGCTCCGCCGCCTTTTGGACCTATTATATTACCGCACCATCTAAAATCAGCAAAACTCTCCGTAAGTCTTGTGGCAAACGTATATGCCGAATTGCCCCAAAGCAAGTGATCATGGGAGCCTTCTACGTTTTCTCTATAGTTAAAGCTTTTTATAGGATTATCCTCCGGTAAATAAGGAGAACGAGTTAAAAACCTGGTTGCTAGCAAGCCCACGTATTTTGCATCCTCGTTTTCTCTAAAAGTTCTCCATCTGGTGTATTGAGGACCCTCAAGCATACTTTTCATATCTTTTATATTTTCTAGCTCGGCATAGTTTTCTAGGCCGAAGAATTTTGAGGATAAGGATGTTAGAAACGGAGAGTGGCTCATTGCGGCGATAGAGGACATCTTGTTTAAAAACGTCATATCGGTATTGGTTTTGTCAAGCTCGTAATCGCCTATAATCGCCCCTATCGGCTCTCCGCCGAACTGGCCGTATTCATGGGAGTAAACCTGCTTATACATTACGCTTTGCGTGATATCCAAATTTGAATCAAAATCCTCAAGAGCTTCTTCTTTGGTTATATCGGAGAGGACGATTTTGATATTTTCGTTAAAATTTGTTCTCTCTACTAAGAATCGGATACCCCTCCATGTCGACTCGAGTTTTTGGAAATCTTTATTGTGAAGCACTTCGTCCATTTGCTTTGACAAAAGATCGTCTATGTGGGCTATCATTTCATCAAGGGCAAGTTTATTTATCTTCTCTTCCGGGTTTTGGGACGTTACTATATTTGAGATAAATTCCGCTACGCCCTTTTTTACTATACTGTAACTTTCGTCGTCTTTGGAGTACTTGCTTTTTTCCATAATACTTTCGATAATAGGCGTTTTAACTTTTACGTCTTGCATTTTTACTTCCTTATTTTACGTCTTTGGAGTCTTTTATTTCCAAAAGAAGCTCTTGCTTTGTTTTCTTGTCTTTTAATGCATCTAAAACCGCTTTTCTAAAATCCGGAATATTTCCCATCGGACCTTTTAGCGACACCAGCGCTTTTCTTAACTCCAGGAGTTGATTTATTTCAGGAATTTGTTTTGCTATGTTATCCGGAGAAAAGTCTTTCATATTTGATATCTTAAGCTCTACGTTGATCTCATCTGAGCCCAAGCCCAACTTATTCTCTACGGCAAAATTTGTTTTTATATCCATTTTTTGCATTACTTGGTCGAAATTGATTTTATTGATGGACACTACCTCTCGCTCTTCAAGCGGAGCGTCGTTATGGCCGGTCAGGTTTGCCATAACCATAAGCTTAAGCGGTAGCTCTACATCGGCCTCTTGGTTATTCGTTTTGGTTTTATACGTTATATTTATACGCTCTTTAGGTGCGACGGAATTCTCGGCCATATTGTGTCCTTCGTTTGAATTTAAAATTAGTCTCTAAATTATATTTAAAAGAATATTAAATCCTATTTAAGTATTTTTATCGGTTTATAGTCTTAAAATGATTTAGCTTCTTCGTATATATCGCAAAGATACTCTTTTAGTTCGGTATTTTCTATGAAATTTACTATTTGAGCGTATATGGTTTTTGCGTTACTTTTCATGCCTTTGTCGGAAAAGGCGCTCGCCATTAAAAGCATAGAGTTTAAATTTTCTCTGGAGTTGTTGGTTGTATTTTTGGCGTTTATGTCTATTAAAATTTCATTGATATCTAAATCATTGATATTTTTGTCGGGAGCATTTTTTTGCTTAGTATTTTTTTGGCTCATGAAAAAATCATAAGTTTCCTTAGAACACATATCTTCAGAGTTTTGAAATTTTAATTTTCGTATATCTATATGGTTGTTTAAAAATACGGCAGTTTGTTCTGATATGTAATTTTCTATGAAAAATAGATTATTTTTTCTTAAAAATTTACAAAATATCATTAAGCCCTCTATCCAAAAAGGATTTAGGACCAAATTTCTTATAAAAAGTATTAAATTTTCTAAATTCATCGATTCTATATTTTTAATGCTTATAATCAAATTTTGATCAGGGTATCTAACTGGCGAGATAAAATCGCTGTTTGTAGGCAAAGCCTTAATTCTGCCCCATAGCGCTTGCATAAAAATAGCATATGCATTTATGTTTTGTAAGTCGTCCTTAAGAAGCTCAAGCGATAGATTTACAAAAAAGTCTCTATATTCCCTATCATTGATGGCTTTAATATCCGTATGAGTTGCAAAATTCAAAGAAATCGTATTATGCGTATTACCTTGAGGCTGGTTGGCGATTTGCGTATGCGACGGTTGTACACTTTCAGATTCGGATTGCTTTGACGCGTAAGCCGAGATATCGATATTTACAAATTTATGATCTATAATTTTTTCTAGTTCGTTTAGCAAAAAGACTATGGAGTCTACAAAATTTTGAGGACAATTCAAATTTTGTTTATTCAATTCTTCTATAAAACCGTCCAATGAATTAATAAAAATTTTTCTTTTTATAGCCAGTAGTTTTTCCGTTTGGCCAAGCCTTTGCGGATCATCTTTAAGTGCTTCTAAAAAAAATTCTAAAACGTCTTTCAGAATTTCATAGTTTTTGGGTAAATTTATATTCGTAGCCGCTATGCACAAAAAGCTAAAAAATTTCGTATCGAGAGAGAATGATTGTAAAATTTGATAAGAACAATCAAAAACCCTATCCCATTTTATGGTTTCGTGAGCCAGTGTTTTGTATTTAGACATCTCGTCTTGCAACTCATCCAAAAAAGCATCATTGGAAAAATCTTTATTCAACTCATAGCATAACTGCATTTAAAACCCCCATATATTTAAAATCTAATAGCTATTATTAGTTAAAATCATAAAATTATTTACCTTAATAGTATTTTAAATTTACTTTGATATACTTGTACAAATATACTACTCAAGGTTATTAATCGTGTTTAAAAAAGCGCTTTTAGCAACTATTTTTATGATATTTACGGTAGGTTGCGGCCAGATACAAGTCGGCATAAACAATATGCCTAACTCAAACTTAAATAATCGCGGTGATAATGTTCCAATAACCGTTATAGTTTATCAGTTAAGCGATATTAAGAAGTTTGAAGAGGCTACCGAGATGGATCTTATTGCAAAAGAAAACGAAGTACTGGGAAAAGATAAGATTGACTCCATTAAACTTCAAATTCAACCAAATGCAAATGCGTCTATCGTGAAAATAGACAAAGAAAACGTTCCTTATGTAGGCGTATTGGTACTTTATGCCGATCAAGGAAAAACTAAAATAAAGGAGTTCAAAAAGACTTCAGATATAAAAGAGGATTATTTAATATTTAGCATATCGGACAAGGATATAAAAGCTCTGGGCGCAAAATCCTTAGTAGTAAAAGAATAAACGAAAGCTTGCGTAGATATGGCTGAAAATTTAAAGGTAGTTTGGTATAACGGAATGAGCGTCGATAAGATTCATTTCGAACAGCAAGAAAGATATCTTGAGAGAAATATAAATTTAAAAACTATATCTTCTTTTTCCAACCTTTACGGTATTTTGGATATTCAAATTTCAAGCGAGTTACTAGAGCAAGGAAAAATAGGACTAAGAAGCATTTCTGCCATCGTTCAAGACGGATCCGTATTTAACGCCCCGGATGAGGATGAACTACCAGAACCCCTAGAAGTAGAGTTTGATTCATTATCCTCGTCTATAATAGTTTTGAAAATACCTATGAGCAATTTAGTAGTCGACGTC
>CAUQMN010000008.1:0-12867 GCA_963518765.1 uncultured Campylobacter sp. | reverse complement strand
AGCACGATTGGCGCGCTTAAATTTTCCTTCTCGCTAGCCCTATCGGCGCTACTAAGAGCCGCCGGGTCGCTTGCTCTAAGCGCGGCAAAGCGTAAAATATCGCTCTCAAACCGCGAGGCGATATAAGCGCAAAATCCGTCTTTAAACGTCAAAATATCGCCGTTAAAATACATCTCCTCTCGCTCGTTTTCCGCAAGGTCGAAATCGGTGTAAATTTTACCCTCGGCGGCGAAAATATGAACCAAGTTTTTGCCGATAAAAATCATGGAGTGAAGCAGTCTAGGCAAACCTTCGCCCGCATAAAAATCAGTGCTAAGTTTGCCGTCCTTGCCTACGCGTACTTTGTAGCTCAAGCCCGCATTTTCTAAAAACGGCTTATCAAGCTCGCTAAGCCTCCATAGCTCATCCGCGCTTACCGGAGCCGAGTTTCTACGGTCATAGACTAGCGTCTCGTCAAGGCCGTATTTTGAGACCATAAAATCGTAGTTGTCTTTAAATTTCGAGATTATTTTCACGGCGCGCCTTTAAATTTTACCTCGCCTTAGTTTCAAAAAACGCCGAGATCAGCGAATTTGCGCCTTGATTTATAAATTTTTGCATCGCTTTTTCGTAGACGGACGGCTTTGCCCAGACGGGCTCGGCTACGCCGCTTAGCTTTTCTAGCTCGGCGCGCGCGGAATAATAATCGCTCACCTCGTCGATGAGCCCTAGTTTTGCAGCGTCGCCGGCGAGAAATACCCGCGCGTTGGCCCACTCTTTGCTTTTGTTTGCGTCTAGATTTCTATCAGCCGCCACGTCGCTTACGAACATCTCGTAGCTGGCGTTTACGAGCTCTTGTAGCTGCTCGCGCTCGATCTTGCTCCACGGGCGCAGAAACGTCCCCGCCTCTTTATACTCGCCTGCCTTTACGACTTGCTGCGAGACGCCGATTTTAGCCGCTAGTTCGCTAGCATCCGCGCCTTGCATTATCACGCCGATCGATCCGATAAATGCGCCCGGATTTGCCAAAATCTTGTTTGCGCCTGCACCCGCGTAGTAGCTGCCGCTCGTCATCGACCCGCCCGCATACGCGACCACGGGCTTTGCGGCGCGTAGATTTTTGACCGCCGTGTGCAGCTCGACGCTAGGCGCAAGCGCGCCGCCGGGGCTATCGATATAAAGCAGCACGCCCTTGATATCGGCGTTCTTGCGCGCGGCTTCGATCTTTTCTAGCGCTTCGCCCGCGTCCATGATCGCGCCAGATAGATTTATCTGGGTTAGGTTGGGCGGATTTACGTTTTCGCCCTTGCCGCTAAAAAATATCAAAAACACGATGAGTAAAAACAGCATCGCCTTAAAATAGGTGTTTATAAACCTAAAAATCGCCGCGATCGGCGAGAAAATAAACCTTAAAAATCCCATTTTTTTCCTTTAATTCATTTAAAATCGGGGCGCATTTTACCATTTAAATTTATAAATTTAGCTAGCGCGCGTTTTGCGGCAAATTTTCGGTCGGTCTTAGATTGGCATTTGGGCGGAAATTTGAGGGCGCGAATTTGCAGATTAAAAGCGAGGAATTTTCGTACCGAATTTGAAAAAATCGGTTAAATTCGGCGCTTTGGTTTTTGCGGATTTGAAATTTTTAATCAAATTTGGCGGCAAAATCTATCCTTAAAACCCCAAGCCCTAAAGCTCGCGCCCGCTAAATTTAAGGCCTAGGCATTAAGGCCGGTTTAACCAGTCGCTTTAAATTTAGCTTGCGGGTTTAGCTTTCAAAAGTAAGCGAATATCAAAACTCTGCGTTTGTTTCCCAGATTTTTTCTCGGTCTTTTTCGCTTACCGAGGCTAGCTCGCAAAGCTTGCAAAACGCCTCCCATATCTCCTCGCGCTCCATCGTGTCGATGCCTCGCCCCGCACCTACCGCGTTAAAGACTGCGATAAATTCTTTTAAAATTTCGGTTTTCTCGGTCTTGTGCTCGTCTCTTGCGGGTTTTGTTTTAATCGCGCTTAGCATTTTGTGCGCGCTTTCGTAGGCTTTCATCGCCTTTTTGGACGCCGCCGCGCTTACGCCCTCTCTGCCGTCCCAGCCGCGTAGCGGATTGTTTAAATTCGCCTCTAGCCACTGATCGCTTCGAGGTTGTTTGATTTCAATGTCCTCTATGTCTTTAAACTGCCTTTTTGCCGCCTCGCAGACCGTTTTTGGAACCGACCGCAGCCAAAGACGCCTTAAATGCGGCAGCTGTTCCCTAGCCGGAAAGCTATCAAATCCGTAAACGTCGCTTAGCCTGATGGCTTGGAGTCGTTTAAGCTTAGCAAGCGCGTCGATATTTTTTAGCGTGCCGCCCTGCGCATTTATGAAAATTTCGAGTAAATTCGGAAAGCTCGCCGCAATATCCGCTAGATCGACATGCTCGCCGCGCTGCGAAAATATCCGTAGTTCGCGCAGCTCTTCAAGCCCGCTAACGCAAAATCCGCCGCCCTTTAGCTCTAGCTGAACGCTCAAAAGCTCGTCGTCAAAGGGGCAGCGCACGCTTTTTAGCCGCGAGGCGTCGCCCTTTAGCGTGAGCCTATATAGCGAGTCGTTTAGCAAAACCTCCTGTATGCCGCTAGTATCTAGGGTTAGTTCTTGTGCGTACGTGCGCGAGATATCCAGGCTTTTTGCGGCGCAGTTTAGCTCCATATTGGTTATCATCGGCGTTGATTCTAAAAAATCTTTTAAATTTTCATCCCAAATTTCGCTTTTTATCTCGTAGCAAAACGGATTTTGCCGCGCAAACTCGGCGTAAAATTCGCGGTCTTGCGGTTGCCTTATTTCAAGCTTTTGCTTGTGCGCGGACTTAAATTTATCCCTGATATCCTTTGGCAGCTCGTTCCACGCAAGCTGCATACAAATTTGCTCCGTATTTTGCAGGCTTGCTTGTCTGGGCGGCTTGCAAATGGGCGCGGCGTTGCCGATAAAAACGGGCTCGGCGTTTATAATTTCATCCGTACTTAGATAAAATTCCTCGCGCTCCCAAAAGTGATGACCAAAGTAAAACGGCTTTAGCTTTGCCGCTTCTTTTAGCCCTATCGGCGTGCTCGTAAAGCTATCTAAAACCAGTGCGAAACGTCCCGCCTCATCGCCGTCAAGAATCTGCGCGACGAAATAAACGCCCTTTCTTTTTAATCTTACGGCAAAGATGTCGCCGATTTTAGTTTCCATTTTTCTCCTTTAAATTTGATTTGCGGCACGCTCTTAGCGAGATGGCAAGTTTAAATCGCCACTAAATTTGCTTTAAATTTACTTCCGCGCCGCCGACAAATAGCCGCTCGCAGCCCCCCGCGTGCAAAATGAGCATTAGCGGTAGCTGCGCCGCGTCGGCGTCTGCAAAACCGCCGTATAGCGCGAGGTCGGCCAGCTTGCCCTCTTTTATCTCGCCTGCGTCTAAATTTAGCGCCTTTGCGGCGTTTTTTGTCGATGATAGAAGCAAGATTTTAGCAAGTTCAAGCGGATCAAAATCGGCGTGAATGAGTAAATTCGCCCGTAGCTCGTCAAGGAAATTTAGGCTCATATTTGAGCTAAGTCCGTCCGTGCCGATGTTTATGCTCGCTCCCGCGTCCAGAGCGGCGCGCAAATTTAGCGTGCGTTTGCCAAGCAGCCTGTTTGAAACCGCGCAGTGCGTGAGGCTGTGAAGCTCCGGGTCAAAGCCCGAAAAATCATCCGTCCAAACGCAGTGCGTAAAGAGCGTGCGAACGCCCGCAAACATCGCTATAAACGAGCTTGGCGTATAAAGCGGGCGCGCGGCGGGGTTAAATTTGCCCAGCCACTCTTTAAAGCCGCCCGAGCCGCCTTCTAGCCAGCTTTTTTCATGCTCGCTCTCCATAAAATGAGTCGAGACGACTAGCTCTCGCTCGCGTGCTAAATTTAGCACCGCAGCGGCTAAATCAGGGTGCGTAGAGTAGGGCGAGTGCACTGAAACCGCAGGCGTAAAAAGCGGACTTTTGCGCTCTAGCGACGCTTCAAAGCGGGCGGTGAAATTTGCCAAATTTTGCTCCAGCGCAGCTTCGTTCGTACCTAAAATTTCGTTAAAAAACACGACTCGCCCGCCGCAGTTCGCGCACGCGTCCAAATCCCCGCCAAAGCTCGACACCGCTCCGAAGCTCGCCACGCCGCTGCGCTGCATGGTTTTTATCGCAGAGGCGATGACGGCGTCGTTTGCCGCCTGCGAGAGCGCGCCGCGAGAGGCGATAACGGAGCTTAGCCACTCTAAAAAATCGCCGTAAACAAGGCTGGTTTTGTTCGCGCTAAATTCCAGATGTACGTGCGGGTTGATGAAAGCAGGCGCCAAAACGGCATCCGGATACTCGAAAAACCGCGCGTTAGGGTATCTTTTTCGCAGCTGCTCAGCCTCGCCAACGGCCTGGATACGCTCATCAAAGGCAACCGCCCCGTCCTCTAAAACGGTAAAATTTTCGTCGCACGGCATTGTAAATTTCGGTTTAACGATGATCATTTTAAGCTCCTATTTTTCGTGATTGTAGCGAAAATTTAGCTTAAAAAATGTATAATCAAGGCTAAATTTAAATCTTTTAAAAGGCTAAAAATGGAAACAAAATCTAAACTAATGGTCATCCAAGGCCCGAATATCAACATGCTAGGCACGCGCGAGACCGATGTCTACGGCTCGATGAAGATGGAGGATATTCACGCGCAGATGAAGCTTTTTGCCGAGCAAAACGATATAGAGATCGAGTTTTTTCAGAGCAATTTCGAGGGCGAGCTGGTGGATAAGATCCAAGAGTGCTTCGGCGAATTTGACGGCATTATCATAAACCCAGCCGCCTACACGCACACATCTATCGCGATCCGCGACGCTATCGCAGCCGTCGGACTTCCGGTCATCGAGGTGCATATCAGCAACATCCACCGCCGCGAAGAATTCCGCCAAAAAAGCCTCATAGCGCCGGTAACCGCGGGACAGATAGTGGGCTTTGGACCTGTGGGCTACCACCTGGCCATGATCGCGATGCTGCAAATTTTCGAGCAGATAAAAGCCATGAAAGCCGCAAGAGCGGGCGAAAAGGCGGAGTAAAACGAGGCAAAATTTGAAAAATTTTATCCTAAAGAACGAAAACGCCGTATTTTACGAGTGCGGATACAGCTGCGACAACGCGATATTTTTAAGCCTCTCGGGGCGCAAATTTTTCCTCACCGATGCGCGTTATAGCATCGAGGCGCGCGAGCTTTGCAAAGATACCGAGGTTATCGAGGTCGAGCGAAATTTGATAAAAGACGCGCGGCTGTTTTTACGAAAAATGGGCGTAAAGGAGCTTGCGTATAACCCGTACGATTTTAGCGCGGGCGAGTGGGGGGCGCTTAGCAAAGGGCTTGGGATAAGATTTAAGGCGCGGGCGAATTTTTCGCAAATTTCGCGAATAATAAAAACCGAAGACGAGATAAAAATTTTAAAGCAAGCGGCGCAGCTGGGTGCGGAAAGATTTGACGAATTTGCCGCGTTCGTGCGCGCTAACGGCGAAGGGATGAGCGAGGAGGAGCTGTTTTTTAACGCCGAGCTTATTTTTAAGAAAAAGGGCGAGCTCGCGCTTAGCTTTTCGCCTATCGTCGCGATCAACGAAAACGCCGCCAAGGCGCACGCTCTGCCTAGTAAAAAGCGGCTGAGAGAGGGCGATTTGCTCCTGCTTGACGCGGGGGTTAAATTTAATCGCTACTGCTCAGATAGGACGCGCACGGCGTGCTTTGGTGAAAATTTTAACTTCGGCAAGGAGCAAAATTTTAAAAACGCCAAACGCCAAGAAATTTACGAGATCGTAAAAGAGGCTCAGGCCCTTGCGATCGCGGCGGTCGTGCCCGGCAAAAAGGCGAGCGAGATCGACGCGGCGGCTAGGGATTTTATCGCAAGGCATGGCTACGGCGAGGCGTTTTTTCACAGCACCGGACACGGCGTGGGAGTCGATATCCACGAGCTTCCGTTTATCTCAAAGCGCGGAGATACCGTGCTAAAAGAGGGGATGGTCTTTAGCGTGGAGCCTGGGATTTACTTGCCCGGCGAATTTGGCGTGCGCATCGAGGACGTCGTGGTCGTGCGCGAAAACGGGGCTGAAATTTTATGAGGGTAGCGGGGGCGAGGCGCTTTAGCAAATGCCTCTTTTTCCCGAAGGTTTTTGATTTTAGACCTGGTTTTAAAAGTAGCGTTATTTTGGGGCTCGGAGGCAATATAGGCGACGTGAAAAAGCGCTTTAATGGGCTGTATTTTAAACTTAGCCGAGACAGCAGGTTTCACGTCGTCGAAAACTCGGCGCTCCTTATCAACGAGGCGTTTGGGTTTAAAGAGCAGGCGGATTTCACAAACGCCGTAATGCTAGTGCAAACGAGCCTTGCCGCGAGGCAAATTTTAAAAATAACGGCAAATTTAGAGAGGCGTTTGGGGCGCATGCGAAGCTTTAAAAACGCGCCCAGAACGCTTGATATAGATATTTTGTATTTTAGCGGACGAAGTAGAAACGACGCGCGGTTAACGCTGCCTCATCCCGGCGCGCAAAGCAGGGCTAGCGTGATTTTGCCGCTTGGGACGATGAAGCGCGTTTATGCTTGCGGGATTAGAATTTGCTAAATTCGGGATTTTAATCTTTACGTTTGCGGGCCCTGTTTTGAGCGAATTTATAAACTAAGCGAGATTTGGCCGCCGTTTTTAGCGATAAAAATAAATCGGCGAATTTTCGTTTAAATTTTTATCGGCAAAATAGCGGCGACGTCAAATACGAGCTAAGTTAAGTTTAGCTACAAAGCATGAAAACAGGCGAAACCTCGGAACGAAAACTGCTTGTGCGTAGGCGTTAAAATTTAGGGTTTTGAGGTTTAGCGAATTATAAGTTAGGTTTGGATTTACGGATAAATTTAAAAAAGCTAATAAGCGTAAAGTAAAGCCGCGAAAGCTAAGATGAAATTAGTCCGAAAAAGGCAGCGCGGACGATAAAACGTAACTGGGACGAAGGAGAGAAATTGGCGACGAAATTTTACACGTTTACCGGCGAGAGCAGTATGGAGGCTCTCAAAAAGGCGCAAGACGAGTGCGGCGAAAGGGCGATTTTGGTAACTACAAAGCAAATTCAGCCAAAGACGATAAACAAAAAGCCGCTTTACGAAATTTTAGTAAGCGTCGAAGAAGACCCTGCGGCAGAACCTAAAAAACGCCAGTCTCAAAAACAAAATTTAAAGGCCTACGAGGAGTTTTTGGATGCGCAAAAACCGCCCAAAAAAGCGCAAAAAGTAGCCTCCGGCGAAGAGTTTTTTTTGTCGCAAACTCCGCCTGCGGCTAAATCGGTTAGTATCCAGCCCGCTAAGATAGAGCCTAGCGACGCTCCTCAAAGCGGCGAAGATATACTACTAAATATATCAAGAGCGGCCAAAGAAATAAGCCAAATCGCAAACCTAGACTCGCCGCCCGCGCGCCAAGAGCAAAACTACGATAAAAAAATAGACGAAGTCTCTAAGCAAGTAAGCGCGCTAAGCGAAAAGATAAATTTGATCGCAAATATGTTTTGGGAGGAGAAAACCGCAGCTAGAAACCATATCGCCATACCGCCCGAGTTTGCTGAAATTTATAAAGAAGCTAAAAATAGCGGGATGAAGGACGAGCATCTAGAGCAGATAATGAAAATAACCGTAGAAAACGTCCCGCCTCAGATGAAGGCCAGTCCGACTGCGGTAAAAAGGTATTTTAGCTCGCTGCTACGAAAGATGCTGCCTTGTAGGAGCGACGAATTTGACGGTAAACAAAAGATAATGATGCTGGTAGGACCGACCGGAGTCGGTAAAACTACGACGCTAGCAAAGCTTGCAGCGCGTTTTGCCTACGGCGAGGGCAAGAGGGCAAAAACCGGCATAATAACGCTTGATACGTATCGTATCGGGGCGGTCGAGCAGCTATTTCAATACGCTAAAATGATGAAGCTACCGATACTTGACGTCATAGAGGCCGATGATTTTAAAAATGCGCTAAAGCAGCTAAATCACTGCGACGTGATCTTGATAGATACCACCGGCAGCTCGCAATACGATAAGGAAAAGCTGGCTAGGCTAGAGACTTTTTTAAAGCGTAGCGATGCGGAAATAGACGTAAATTTAGTGCTTTCGGCCGGATCTAAGGTCGAGGATTTGCTAGAGGTTTATAATAGCTTTAGCTTCCTTGACGTGGATACTTTTATTTTTACCAAATTTGACGAAACGAAGATTTTCGGTAACGTATTTTCGCTAGTTTACGAAACTGGTAAGCCCGTTAGCTTTTTGTGCCTAGGTCAAGAGGTGCCCGACGATATAATGGCCGCTAGGAGCGAATTTTTGGTCGATTGCGTATTGCAGGGCTTTAATAAGGACAAAAAATGAATAACCAAGCCCAAAAGCTACAAGATATGGTAAGCGCCAGAACTAGGGCTAAAAATACTAAATTTATAGCCGTAACGAGCGGAAAGGGCGGGGTGGGTAAAAGCACGATAAGCGCAAATTTAGGCAACGTCCTAGCTAAAAGCGGCTACAAGGTCGCGCTTTTTGACGCAGATATCGGCCTGGCTAACCTTGACGTTATCTTAAACGTGCGCGCAGGAAAAAATTTGTTGCACGTATTAAAAGGCGAGTGTTCCCTAAAAGATATTTTGATCGAGATAAAGCCGAATTTAACGCTTATTCCTGGCGAAAACGGCGCAGATATACTTAAATTTAACAATCAATTTTTATACGAACGGTTTTTTGACGAGTCACGCAGTCTGGACGAGCTTGACTTCGTAATCATAGATACGGGAGCCGGTATCGGCAAAAATAACGACTTTTTCCTAGAAGCCGCCGATGAGATAATAGTAGTTACGATGCCAGATCCCGCAGCTATAACCGATGCTTACGCCGTGATTAAAATGACGGCTAAGCAAAAAGACGATTTTTTAATGGTTTTTAATATGGTAAGAAACGAAAAAGAGGCTGCTAGAATTTTCGAGCATATCAAAAAAGTAGCGGAAGCAAATATCAAAGATGCTCCGAGGCTCGAATTTCTAGGCTATATCAGCGAGGATAAGGACGTATCTAGGAGTATAAAATACCGCACGCTTTTTACCGACGATAACGAGACGGGTCCTGCTAGCGAGCAGATGAAACAGATAGCATCAAGGCTTCTTAAAAAATTGGAACAAAAAGTGCTTGATACGGGTACGATAAGCAGTTTTAGCGCGTTTTCTAGGCGTTTGCTGGAACAAATTTAAATTTTAGGATTTGATTTTGAGAGCTGAAAATTTTATAGCGTTTTTTACAGTTTGCGGATTTTTCGCCGGCGTGGTTTTCTCGGCGCTAAAGCTTAACGAGCCTTTGGAGATGATTATGTATACTTTCGCTATCACGCTTTTTTTTCATCTTTTGATCCATATCATTATCATAAACTATGTCGATATCACACTTAAAAAGCCTTTTGATAAGGACGAATACGAAAAGCGCTCCGATTATCTAGTCTCGGAGCTCGGGCTTAGAGAAAAGCGTATGGATACTATTTTGGGTCAGCTTGGCAGCGAACGCGTCCTAATAAAGCAGACCTTGGGTAGGGGCGACGAAAGCAATGCAAAAGCAGCCTAATCCCTACGCTCAAACGATAAAAAAAGAACAAGACGATATCGTACTAGCTTATACGCCGGCGCTTAGAGCTATGGCGTTTAGATTAAAGGAGCGATTACCGGCTCATATCGACGTTAGCGATCTAATGGGCGCCGGGCTTGAGGAGATGGTTAGGCTGTCTCGTAAATACGACAAAGAGCGAAACGACTCGTTTTGGGGATATGCGCAAAAACGAGTTTACGGCGCTATGCTTGATTTTTTACGCGGACTTGACGTAGTTAGTCGCGCAGATCGTACTTTGGTTAAAAATATTGATGCATTGGTGAACGAATACTTTAATAAATTCGAGCGCGAACCTGAGGATGAATATCTAGCCGCTATGCTTGAAGAAAGCGTGGAAAAGATAAGAGAGGCTAGGAACGTAAGCGCCGTCGTCGGCGTGCTTAGCATCGACGATCAGATGGAGCTTATGAGCGAGGAAAATACGTTTGAGAGAGTGGAGAGAGAAGATCTGATAGAAAAGATAACTCAAATTTTAAACGAGTTCGAGGAGCGCGACCAGCTCATCGTCCAGCTTTATTATTATGAGGAGCTGAGTCTAAAAGAGATCGGCGAGATCTTGCAGATATCAGAGGGGCGCATCTCTCAGATACATAAGCGTTTAATGGAAAAAATAAGAAAGAAACTCGAAGGTAAATAATGGCGGATATTTTAAGTCAAGAAGAGATCGACGCACTACTCGAGGTCGTAGACGACGAGGAGGCGAGCGAGTCTATAGGCGAAGGCGGCAAAGAAGAACAGCGTCAAGTAATAATCTATGATTTCAAGCGCCCAAATCGCGTCAGTAAAGAGCAACTACGCGCGATAAAGGGCATTCACGACAAGCTAGCGCGAAATTTAGCCTCTCAAATCTCAAGCGTTATGCGTAGCATCGTAGAAATTCGTCTGCATAGCGTCGATCAGATGACTTACGGCGAGTTTTTGATGAGTTTGCCAAGTCCCACTAGCTTTAACGTTTTTTCCATCAAGCCGCTTGACGGCAACTGCGTTTTAGAAATAAACCCAAGCATCGCATTTCCTATGATAGATCGCTTGCTAGGCGGCAACGGCGAGGGCTTTGAGACTAGCAGAGAGCTAACCGATATAGAGATAAATTTGCTCGATGCGATCCTAAGGATGATAATGCAGCGCCTAAAGGAAAGCTGGGCTACGGTGACTGATATGTACCCAAACGTAGAGGCAAAAGAAAGCAGTCCAAACGTCGTGCAAATCGTCAGCCAAAACGAGATCGTGATAATGGTCGTTATGGAGATCATAGTCGGCAACTCAAGCGGTATGATAAATATCTGCTATCCGGTTATCTACCTAGAGCCGATTTTAAGCCGCCTAGCTAACCGCGATATAATGCTAGGCGAAACGAGCGCGAAAAAGAGCAGAAACAAAGAGCTAAAAACGCTAATCGGACGCGCAGAGGTGTTATACGAGGCGATACTAGGCGAAAGCATCGTGAGCGTGAATGAATTTTTAAATTTAAAAGAGGGCGATATATTGCGCCTTGACCGCTCCGCAAACGATAAAGCTATCGTCACGATAGATAAAAAAGAGGTATTTTTGGCTGAAGTCGGGCTGCATAGATTTAGAAAATCTATCCGCATAGAAGAGCTAATCAGAAGCGATAAAGACGAGATCAAAAATATCTTGGAAAAATACGAAGAAGAGCGTAAGGCTAAGCTCATGAGCTACGACCAAGACGACGAAAACGAAGAAAATATACTAGACGAGGACGAACGAGATGAATGAATTTTTTAAAATTTTCGCAAACGAGATAAAAGCTACGATCGAAGGACTGACCGGCAAGACGCCCGGAGTCGGCGAGAGAAACGAATACGACGCCCCGGGGCAAGAGGGCATCAAGCCTCCTCTAGCCGTGGCTAACGTGAGCGTAAGCGGCGACATAAACGCGAAGATAATGCTAGCGGTTACGCCCGTGCTAGTAAGCGCGGTAAGCGAGTGGATGCTCGGCGAGGAGGAGATATCTCGCAATGAAAATTTAAGCGAAGATGAGCTAGATGCGGCAAAAGAGGTGTTCTCAAATATCCTCGGCGCATTTTCTACGAGCCTTGGTGCGCAAAAAGGCATGCCAAAGCTCAGTTTTGAAATCGCAAAAGTAAATTTTCTCGACGAAAACGCGATTTTAGACCTTAGCGCGTATGAAAAGGTATATATCTATCCGGTTAAAATCGCCGATTTAGATGAGCAAATCGCTATGATAGCGGACTTTTCGTTCGTTAAATTTTTTAGCAAAGATCAAAAAGAAACAGCCGCCGCCTCGCCTTCTCACTCGCCAAAAAGCGAGCTAAGCGCGGACGAGATGCGAAATATCGGTCTGATTATGGACGTTCGTTTGCCTATTCGCGTGCGTATCGGCTCAAAAAAGATGTTGCTAAAAGACGTACTCACGATGGATATAGGCTCGGTCATCGAGCTAAATCAGCTAGCAAACGACCCGCTTGAAATTTTAATCAGCGACAAAGTCATAGCTCTTGGGGAAGTAGTCATCGTAGACGGCAACTTCGGCATCCAGATCACTCAAATCGGTACTAAAAAAGAGCGCTTAGAGCAGCTGCGTTAGTGCTAAATTTGAGCTAATTTTTCTAAAAGCGTTTAAAATCAAGCCGCGGCCGGGCCGAATTTAGGGCAAAACCGCGGCGTAGGCTAAATTTACAAGCGAGCCTATTTTTATAAACCGGAGAATAAATTTACGCGCTAAAAGCTAAGGCGACGGTTTTGTGGGTTTTGGCGGATTTTGAGCCGTTTGATACCAAAACCTTTGATAAATTCGGCTAAATTTAAACCGTCTTAGCGATTTTACAATTTTAAAACATACTTAAAATTATCTCGAATTTAATCGCATGTCATCTATTTTTAAATCCGTTTTAGCTATCATCGCTTTTACGCTTGCGCGGTAAATTCGGTAGCGGTTTACGGCTCTAGCGCGTAAATTTAAACTAAAAAGAGAGACGATGGATGAAATCTTAAACGATCTGGCTAAATTTAGGGATTTTATGACATACAAAAACCCGAGCGTTACGTTTTTCGGCTCGGCTAGATTTGACGAAAATAGTAAATACTGCAAAATGGCTTTTAGCCTCGCAAAAGAGCTTGCCGACGGCGGTTTTGCCGTGATTAGCGGCGGAGGACCTGGCGTGATGGAAGCCGTGAACAAGGGCGCGTACGAGAGCGGCAAAAGTCCGTCTGTGGGGCTAAATATCGTGCTTCCGTTTGAGCAAGTGACGAAC
>CAUQMN010000007.1:0-12938 GCA_963518765.1 uncultured Campylobacter sp. | reverse complement strand
GTCCGTCACGTCGTACCTGATCGCAAGAAACTCCTCGATCTGCCCGCTTAAATCCAAAATCGGGATGATAGTCGTGTTTAGATAGACGTCGCGGCCGTCTTTGGTGCGGTTTCTTATCGTGCCTTTGTGCACTTTTTTGGCTAAAATCGTCGCCCAAAGCCGCGCGTAAACGTCCTTTGGCACCTCGGGATGGCGCACTATGTTGTGATTTGCTCCGATTAGCTCCTCGCGCGTAAAGCCCGACATCTTACAAAACTCGTCGTTTACAAAGGTGATAGTGCCGTTAGTATCGGTCTTTGAGACGATGTTACTAGCCTCGATAGCCTCTTGATACTGCCTGAATCTTGCTTTGATGTTATCCATTGCTCGCCGTAAATCCTATAAAAGCTAGATAAATTCCGTAAATTATTATCGCCGCGCCGCTTAAATTTAGCGCGTGTTTTTTAAATTTTTCGCTCACGGCCTTTAAAACCAGCGCGTAAAAACTCATCGCAAAAAAGCTAACCGCGCCAAAAGTCGCGGCGATGGCTGCGCCCTTTGCCCCGCTACCGCTAGCTACGGCCAAAGCTAAAAAATAATAAACCACCCCGCACGGCAGCAGCCCGTTTAAAAACCCGAGCGTTAAAAACCCAAGCACGCTATTTTTGGCGATCGCGGCTTTCATTTTTTCGTTTAAAATTTTGGATAAAAATGCGTTTTTCTCGATGAAATTAAGTAGCGTCCCGCGCCTAACGAGCGCCGCGCCCAAAACCGCCATAAAAACGCCGACGGCAAAGAACAAGTAGCCTCGCGCCGCAAGAGATAGCGTAAATACGCCGCCAAACGACCCGAAAATAAAGCCAAGTAGCATATAAGCGCAAATTCTAGCTAGATTATATCCCGCTATCATCGCTGCGCTAAAAATTTTACCTTTACCGCTCAAAAACCGCGCGAGCAAGATAGCAAAACCGCCGCACATACCCGCGCAGTGGCCCACCGAGCTAAGCGCCGCGACGCTCAATACCCCAACAAACTCCGCACCGCTCATCAAATTTGACCGATAGATTTCATTTGCAAATTTTAGCCGCGTTAGAGTTAAATTTGATCCGCAAATTTAACTCTAAATTTTGCTCAAATTTGACCGCGACTAGCAACTATAAAATTTCTAAAAATTGTTTAAAGATATATTTGCTCTCGCTCGGCCCGCCGCTAGCTTCGGGGTGATGCTGCACCGAAAATACCGGATAATCCTTGTATTTAACGCCCTCGATCGTGCCGTCGAAAAGATTTCTATGCGTGATCTCGGCGACCTGCGCGATCTCCTCGGGAACGTTGTAGTTGTGGTTTTGCGCCGTTATCTCGACTGCTTTGGTTTGCAAATTTAAAACCGGATGATTTGCGCCGTGCTGACCGAATTTTAGCTTGTACGTCTCAAAGCCGAATGCATTGCTAAGCAGCTGATGCCCAAGGCAGATACCAAAAATCGGCACCCTCGCTTCGATCAGTTTTTTTATCTGCGCGATCTCGTTTTTTAGGGCTTTGGGTTCGCCCGGGCCGTTTGAGAGAAACACGCCGTTTATCTCGCCTTTGTTAAATTTAGCGATGAGCTCGTCTGCCTGCACGTCGTGCGGATAAATTTGCGTCTCAAGGCCCACTTCGCAAAGCTCGTTTAGGATGTTTCGCTTCACGCCGTAGTCGATGACGGCGATCTTTTTGCCATTTGATTTTAGCGGAGCGTATGATTTGCTCGCGTGATCCCAGGCGCCGTTTTCGTGAGCGTAAATTTGCTCCGTGCTCACCTTTGCGACGTAGTTTATCTCTGAGATTCTAGGCGAGTTTTCTAGCAGCTTTTTTAGCTCTTTTTCGTCTGAAATTTCAGTCGAGATAACTGCGTGAAGCGCGCCGTTATCGCGTAGCATCTTGGTTAAAAATCTCGTGTCGATACCATAAATGCCGAATTTGCCTTGCTCTTTGAAAAACTCTTCCAAGCTTTTTTGCGAGCGGAAATTTGACGGCGTAGAGTTAAAATCCCTCATCAAAACGCCGCTAGCGTGAATTTTCGCGCTCTCCATATCGTCTTCGTTTACGCCTACTATGCCGATTTCTGGCATCGTAAAGACGATAAACTGCCCCGCATAACTAGGATCGCTCATGATCTCTTGATAGCCGGTTAGGCTTGTATTAAAGACCATTTCGCCGCTAGCCGTACCGCTCGCGCCAAAGGCCTTCGCCTGCAAAAAAACGCCGTTTTCAAGGTAGATATAAGCTCTCACAGCATGCCTCGTTTTCTTAGCTCGTCCTCGTAGAGCCGCTCAAATACGATGTCGTACTCCTCGGTGCCGGGGATCAGCTTGCGCTTGTAGCCGTCAATCTTGTCGATAACTACGTCTTGTAAAATTTCATACGTTTTTAGATACTCTTCGATTGAGCCATAGATGATGTTTTTGATACGATTTTCGGAGACCGAGTAGTCGATGAGCCCCTTTTTCCAAGCGTTTTGTAGCACGAGATGAGCGACGTTGCTAAAGCGGTCTTCGTAAGAAAGGATGACGCCGTACTCTTTGGCCAGCTTTTTTTTCACGAGCCAAAACATATTTTTTCTATCGACTTGCATGCTCTCCATATCGTCTTCGTTTTGGGCTAGCACCTCGTTTACGCGCTCTTCAAGCGCTTTTTCTTTTTGTAAATCGTTATCTAAAATTTCTTTCGCGCATGCCGCTACCGGCTCCACTCCGCGCGTTAAATTTACGAATCCGGACTTTAATAAATCAATAGCGATTTTGTGCGCGATGTAGGGTGTATGTGGGAGTTTTATACGCATTTTTACCTCTCTTTTTGGGCTTGATTTTAACCAAAATTTGGTAAGAAATACCTAAAATCTCACGGAGTTTTTGTTTTGGCGGGCGTTTGTTTTTAGTAAAACTTAAATCCAAATTTGACGCGCGGATAAAAGCAATTTTGACGTTTTTAAGACCGGATATTAGTTAAATTTAGGCTTTAGCGTTAAATTTGACTGTAGTAAATTTTAGGTCAAATTTAGACGCGAGACGAGATAAATTTAGAGCGCTGCGGCTCTAAATTTACAAATTTAGCAGATTTCCCGCCGGGCCGTCGGGCGAAGTCGGAGAGATTTCCTGTGTTACGTTTTTTTCGGCTTTTATAAACGGCGGGCCTTGCTTGATTAAAAGCGTGATTTCAGACGCCGCGGTAGGCTCCATTTTAGCCATGATGGCGGAGATTTTTTTAGGGCTTAGCGAGTACATGATGCTAGCTGCGTCCGCCCTATCCATCGCGCTTAGTACATCGGCGGCGGCTTGATCTTTCATCTTGCCGTAGGTCTCGCCGACCTTGTCGCTAGTCATCGTTTTTAGCTCTTTTAGGATTTCGTCGTTTTTCTTTATCAGTTGCTCGGTCTGCTTTTTTTCCTCTTGCGCGCGGGCTAGAGTCGCATTTATCTCGGCCTCTTTAGCGGCTAGTTTGGCGTTTCGCTCCTCAAAAAGCGCCGCCGAACTCGCACGAAAAGCCTCCAAAGCCTGCCTTGCTTCGTCTATTTTAGCAAGCTCCCTTTTTAGCTCGTCTTTTCTGGTTTCAAAGATCGAAACGCAGTCCACCGGGATCTTAAAGCCGCTTTGCGCCGGGCTTTGAACATTTGCGCCGCTTGCGCCCCAAACGCATAAATTTAAAGTTATTAAAATCAAAAATTTTTTCAAGCCTTCGCCTCTTTTTGCCTAGTAAAATTCATCGTCGCAAACTCGTCCAGAGCCGCCGCTTCGGCCTTTTTTATCTTTTCCATTTGCGCGCTAAAGTCCTGCGTTTGCAGATATTTCATCTTTTCATACTCCAAATTTGCCGCCTTATACTGCCGCTCGAGGTGCGCGATGTTTTTTTTCATTAGCTCGAGCCGCTCGGTTAGCAGATTTTTTTCTCTCCGCATCGCGCCAAGAAGCTCCAGCGATCCGCGCAAATCGGTCGCAGAGCCGCTGGAGGGCATTTCAAATTTTGAAATTTGCTCGGCGGCCTGCGCTATGAAGCCCTCTATCATCGCCGCTTCGTTTCTGGCTCTTGCCAAATTTAGCTCGATTTTGTCTAAATTTCGCTTTTTTATATTTACAATTTGCGTAAATTTGCTTTTCATCTTAACGAACTATCGTGTCTTCGCGCTCCGGGCTCGTGGAAACGATGCCGACCTTTACGCCCGTGATCTCCTCGATGCGCTTGATAAAGGCCTTTGCATTTGCGGGAAGATCGTCAAATTTACGCACTCCAGCTACCTTATCCCAGCCGTCAAGCTCCTCATAGACCGGTTTTACGCCCTCCAAATCGCTTGGGAAATACTCGATTATCTTGCCGTTTTTCTCGTAGGCTTTGCAAATTTTTACCTTTTTAAAGCCGTCTAAAACGTCAAGCTTCATCAGCGCAAATTTATCCACGCCGTCAAGCCTCGCTGCGTATCTCACGCCGACCGCGTCAAACCAACCCGTGCGGCGCGGCCTGCCCGTCGTAGCGCCGTATTCGCGTCCGATATCGCGTATCTTTTCGCCGTCTTCGCCCATGTCTTCGGTCGGGAAGGCGCCGTTGCCGACTCTAGTCGTGTAGGCTTTGATGATGCCGATTACCTCGCCGACATTTTTAGGGCTTAGTCCGATACCGCTGCAGCTGCCTGCGGTTACGGTGTTTGAGCTAGTTACGAAAGGATACGTACCGTGATCGATGTCTAGTAGCGTACCCTGCGCGCCTTCGAGTAAAATTTTCTTATCCGCGTCTATGGCTTCCCAAACCATGTGCGTGGTATCTACGATAAATTTACCCAGCGCCGCCTCGTAGCTCTTTAGCTCTCCCAAAAGCTCCTCGCGCGCAGGCGCTTTGACGCCTAAAACGTCTAAAAACGCTTTATTTGCCGCAAAATCCGCCAAGATCGCGTCGCAAAGCTTTTCGGGATTTTTTAGCTCTCCCACGCGGTGTCCGCTGCGGCTGATTTTGTCGCTATATGCAGGCCCTATGCCCTTGCCCGTCGTGCCGATAGCGTGTACGCCTTTGGCCTTTTCTTTGGCTTGGTCGATTTGTGCGTGATAAGGCAAATTTAAATGCGCCTTGTCGCTGATAAATAGCCGCCCGGAGACGTCTCCAAACTGCTTTAGCTCTTCGATTATCTCGGCCGGACAGAGCACGACGCCGTTGCCGATGATGTTGATTATATTTTTATGAAGTATGCCCGAAGGAACCTGATGCAGCGCGATTTTCTTGCCCTCTACAACGATCGTGTGGCCCGCGTTATGCCCGCCTTGACACCTGCACACCATATCGTAGCCGCCGCTTAGCAGATCTACGATCTTACCCTTGCCTTCGTCTCCCCACTGCACGCCCACTATCACGTCAGCCTTGCTCATACTCTCTCCTTTTGATCTAAATTTTCGATTAACGCGTCGGTATATACGCCAAATCCGCTGCTTTTGATGCCCTCTATCTCGTAGTTGCCGCCGCCGCTTAGCACGGCGTTGCCGCCTAAAAATCTAAAAAACAGCTTATCGTAATACCTCATCTTTGAATAATATAACGGAACAATTCTTAAATTTTCATATTTTACCGCTTGGGCTAGCACTTTTATCTCAAGCAGCGCGGTTTTTATCTCGCTCGGCACTAGCGGCAAAATCTCGTCGATGTCGCCCACCGTATTTACGAAGGCTAGCCTTTTTAACCACTCCTCGTTTTGATTTAGGATTTTTTCGATCTCGCCGTGCTCAAATATCGAAATAGGCAAATTTAAGAGCCTGCACACGATCTGCGGGATCGCGATATGGCTGATTTGCAGCACGGGCGCGAGATCAAACGACTCAAAAAGCTCCTTTGCGATCTTGACGCTAGTAGCCAGATCGCTCTCGCCGATTAGCTCGGCGCCGATTTGATAAATTTCGGCGCTGGGGTACTTAAAAACAGGCTGGATATAAAACCAGCGTTTAGGCTCGGTGTCTTTTAGGCGTCTAAGCACGATTCGCACGACGTCCACGGTGCTATCTGCGCGCAGGCTGATTTGGTGATTTTCGTGATCGCTAAAGCGCACCAGAGCCGTTGGCTGTACGCTTAGGTGCTGATGATACGAGAAAAAGGGCGTCACGATCTCGTGAAATCCGTTTTTTTCTAAAATTTCGCTCGCCGCGCGCTCGATCTTTCTTTTTAGTTTCGCGCTTTGCCCGAAATACAGCCTCGTGCCGCTCGGTATCTCGTGCTCATAAACGTTTGCGTCAAATTCGCTCACTCTTGCTCCTTTGCTTTTGATTCGTTTCGGTCGCTCCAGGCTCTCTCCACGGTAGCTCGTGAAACGCCGCGACGAAATACGCGGGCTTGCCGCCCTCAAAAATCGTAACTATACTAAGCCGCTCTAGATAAATTTCGCCGTTTTTGCGCTTGTTATAAACCTCGCCGCTATAAAAGCCGTTTTTTAGCAGGCTTTGCCACATATTTTCGTAAAATTTAGCGTCGTGTACGCCCGATTTTAATAAATTCGACGGCTTGCCGACGGCCTCGCTCTTCTCGTATCCGGATACTTTGCAAAAAGCGTCGTTTACGCCGGCAAAAGTTCCGTCTAGCAAGACCGTAGCCACGCCCTCGCTAGAGTTTGCCAAAAGGCGCAAAATAGTCTCGCCGCGCAAGCCTTGTCCGCTTGATAAACTAGACGCCGCGCCTTGTAGCGAGACTAGGTTTCGCGACAAATCGCATTCGATAAAATATCCGATCGCCTCGTCGATATTTTTGCCGTCTTGCGAGATAAATTTGACGAAAATATCGCATTTTACGCTCTCTAAATTTTTCCTCATCAACCTGCAAGGCTGCAAGCTCTCAAACTCCTTTTTGCGCAAATTCGCGCCGTAGAGTCTAAATTTGATATTAAATTCGTTTAAAAATTTATCCAAATCATCCGGATGAATGATGTTTTTAAAGTCAAAATCCGCGGCAAGCATCTCTGCCGGTTTATAGCCCAAAACGCGCTTGATGCTATGCGAGACGCCCGATACAGCGCCTACTAGCCCGCCTTTCCACGCGACGCTAAATGCCGGCGAATGCTCGCTCATCAAATCTTCCTTCGCCGCGTTTTTCTTTAAAGCGTCGCTTTGCGTGACGTCTTCTATCACGCAAAAGCCGATCTTTTCGCCGCCGCTAAGCTCGTAGTTTTGTTTGCGGATGCGTATTTGTCTAGTCTGGCCGTCCGCCGCGATACGGCTCGTTTCGTAAATTTGCGCGCCGTCTTCTTGCAAAATTTTGATTTGAGCCAAATCTGGCGCGTTTAGCAGGGTTAAATTTTTGCCCTTTATCTCCTCCGCGCTAAGTCCGTAAAATTCGCACGCCTTCGCGCTAGCCTCTAGTATCTCGCCGCTTTTTGCGTCGATTAAAAGCAAGATAAAAGGCCCTTTTTCAAACAAAAATCCAAACTTACTCGAGTATCTCTCAAGAGCCGCTTTACTCGCCTCGCGCTCGTCAAAAAGGCTCTTTACGTCGCTTGCTATCTGCTCAAAATCATCTATCTCGCCGAATCTTAAATACCCGCTTATCTCTTCGCCGCGCCTTGCTTTTCGCGTTAAATTTTTGATGACGTAGATGGGCTTTACGACGTTTTGTTTCATAAATTTAGCGTAAAATAGTGTAAAGAGCGAACCCGCACCTAAAAATACGCCGCAAACTAGCAGAAAAATTAAATTTTCGCGCACGAGTTTGTTTAAGGGATAATAAGACACGGCCGCAACGCCTTCGTTAGGTACTTTTGCCGCAAGATAGATGTCTTTTTGCGGCGAATTTAGCGCAAATTTTATCCCTCCGCCAATGTAATCGGCAGGCGCGCCGTATACGTCAAATATCTTTTTACGCTCCAAAACCAGCTCCGTATCGCCGTGAAAAAGTATCTCGCCGTCGTCTGATACGACAAATGATTTCGCGCCGCCAAAGCCGCGATTGTTGGTTAATTCATCATAAATGAAAGAATAATTTATCAGTACTGCTAAAATCTCTCCGCTACTCATCTTTATCGCGGTAAATCTCGATGCGGAGTCGCTTTTATCAAGGGCGAATTTAGAGCGCAGAGTCTCGCCCGCTTCCGCGTCCGCCCAAGGCTTAGATGCGAAAAAACCTCTATATTTCGCGCCTAGTTTCTCGTCGGTCGTAAATTTTATCTCGCCGTTTTTATCGGCTATAAAAAACGCGACGTATTCCGGGCTATTATTTAAAGAAAATTCAAATACCGTCTTAACGTCGGCGGCATTTGCGGCGAGGTATTTTTCTATCAGCCTTAGCTCCGAATCGGCAGCCGCGAAACGCTCGGACAAAAAGTTGCTAAAATAAGCGTTCTGGGCGTAAATTTCGCCTTTTACGTCTTCAAATTTCAAATTTACGCCAAAGCCGGCCACGCAGATTAATGCGGCGATAACGATAAAATTTACCATATATATCTTGCTTAAAACGGCGTAAGAAAGGGCATTTTTATCGAGATTAGACTTAGCCAAAAGAAAAACCTTAAATTAATTTTACATAAACGGCTTATTGTAGCTGAATTTTGCTTGTTTTAAGATAATAAACGTAGAAGTTTGGCGAGAGGATGAGAGAATCGAACTCCCCGCGAAGCGGTCAACCGCCCCGCCATCGGATTTGAAGTCCGCGGACGCCACCAGATCGCCTTATCCTCCGCATTTTTAGATGACGAGCGCGATTATAGCCAAATTTATATAAATTTTAGTTTGATTTTTATAGTATTTAGGCAAAATTTTATAGGCTCGCGATGGATTTTAGGCTCTTTTTACGGCAAATTTTACGCGCTCTCGCGTTTTTGGCTCCCGCTATTTTTTTGGGCGGATGCTTAGAGTATTTCACCACCGTGACGCCGCTAACGGGCATAAACGTATACGACGCCTATCAAGTGAGCCAAGACGAGCGGGGTATCTACTCCATAGCCAAAGATAAAATCGTAAAAACCAAAATTCAGACTAAAATTTTTGGCACGAGCGGCCTTAGCAACCTAAACGTGGACGTGGAGAGCTTTTACGGCGACGTCTACCTCATCGGCGTCGTACCGGATGCCGAGCACAAAGAAAAACTCGTGGAATTAGCCAAAAATACAAGCGGCGTAAATAAAATCTATACGTATATACGCTTCCCCAAAGACGGCGGCGAATGCGAAGGCAACCTCGCCATAATGCTAAATTTAAAAAATAATCTTTTTAAAGACAGCATAATAAGCGGTACGAGCGTAAGAGTGAGCGTTGTGCAGTGCAACGTCGTATTTACGGGCATTATAACCGACATTGAACAGGAAAAACACGCGATATGGTACGCCAAGCACATTAACGGCGTGCGCGACGTTTACTCATTTTTGAAGATTTTTAAGGATTAAATTCGCCGCTTTAAAGCGCTAAATTTCATATCTGCGGGCGCAGGCGAAGTTTGCGGGCGCAGAAACGCTCTAAAGCTTAGCGAGCCGGCAAAGCCGCAAAAAGCGTTGTAAGCGGTAGATACGCCGTAAAGCTCTAGCAAATACTGCACACTCTTGACACCCGGCAAATTTTGCGCGCTAATTTGCCCGTTTTAACCGCGGTTTTTGGCTGCGGCGGCTAAATTTAGACCGCCGTTTAGTTATCAAACCAAGCTAGACTAAATTTACTTTTAAATTTAAAGGTTTTAACTCGCGCGCCGTAAGCGTAAAATTTGACGTTTAAATTTAAGTTTTAAACAGCCAAAATAAGCAACCGACTCGCGCGTACGTTTAGTAAAATTTAGCCGAATTGCCTAGCTAAACTAGGCTAGAGAAACGAATAAGCCAGGCAAAAACGCTGCGGCGCGCGGTTGATGAGCGGTCGAAAAAACCCAGAGTCTAGCGGACTAAATTAAATTTACGCGCCTAGACCCGTATCTTTAAGATGCTAAATTCGGCTTTTAAATTTGATGCCATGTATTTAAATTTCTTTAAACGAAATCATTGCTTGAAATCATCTTGCTTTTTTGTTAAAGGGGAAGGGGCTTGAATACGCTCTGCTAGCAGCTCTCAAAGAGAGTGCGTCCTAACAGTAGCAAACGAAGTGCGGCTAAGCACAAGGCGAGGCAAAGTCGAAGCAAAAGAGCCCTTTTTTTCGGGAGAGGAAGGGGTTTCTACTTACGAAGCGTCGCCTTCCTTTGCGTCGTGCTACGCACTCGCAACTGCCGAAGGCAGACCCTCTCCCGTCTGCTTGCAGCTGCTAGCGTAGCGACGCAGAAGCCCTCTCCAACCCCGCTGCACGGGAGAGGTGGCGACACTGCTTTGCTCGCGCAAAGCGTCGCAAATTTAAATTTAGTGTTTTCAGGGTACGGGTCTTGGCAAGTAAAATTTACGAATTTATCAAGATATGAGATAAACCTTCCAGACGGATTGTGTGTAGTTTAAATAGTTTGCGGCGGATACGACGGGAGCGGACTAGTCGTCCGTGACCCGAGTATCCTAGCCGAAAACTATTTAAAATCCAGCCGAGCCGGGGAATTAAAATTACTTCTTTTTCATGTCGAATTTATTCGCCATAAATCCAACCAGTCCCACAAAGAAAAGTCCGCCGCAGATATTGCCTAGCGTAACGGGAACCAGGTTTTTACCGATGAAATTTCCCCAGTTTAGCATTTCTAGTTTTTCAGCCGTGATGCCGTGCCCTAGAGCCGTAGCCGCAGCGGCGATATCTCCGCCGTTTGCCGCGATGTAGTGAGCTTTAGCGATGATGGCTTCTGTTATGATAAACATATTTGCCACGCAGTGCTCCATAGAGCATGCGACAAACGCGCCGATCATCCACATAATGGCAAAAAATTTGCCCGCTAAGTTACTCTCGCTGGTCGCAGTCCAGATAGACATACAAACAAACACGTTACAAAAGATTCCGCGGATAAATAGCTCGTGAAACGGCGCGGTAACCTTGCCTATACCTGAGGGTATAAAGTGCTGCAAGATATAGCCGTCGTATTTTAGCGGTAAGCCGGAGTAATAATACATATAAGCAATTAGCGCGCCGCCGACGAAGTTAAAAACCCAAACGATCGCCCAGTAGCTAAAGGTTTTGCCTAAATTTAGCTTGCCTTCATACGCGCTAACGCCGCTTAAAACCGAGCTATTAAATAGATGTCCGCCGTAAAAAACGACCATCATAAGTCCGCAGCTAAAGGTGATGCCGCCGATAAAATTTGCAAGACCGATGGACTGCTTTTCAGCCATGCCCACGGTCGAGTGCGCCCAGAAAATATCGCCCATAGCAATCGCTGCGCCCGCCATGATAGCTAGAAAAATAATGCTTACTAACGGAGTATGCGCCTTGTGCTCCATCGAATTCGACACCGCTTGCGCGGTTTCTGCAGGATTTAACATCTTCTCCTCCTAATTTAAATTTTTATCTATTTCCAAGATACGTTCAAAGGCTTTTTGCGCGCTTTTTTTCGCGTTTTCGCTTAAGCCCTCTTTAAAATCAAGCACGTTTTCAAGCAAAACGCTAATGCCTAAAAACAGCGTTTTGGGGCAAATTTTACGCAGGTAGCTTAAAAGTACGGGCGTGGGCAAGTTGTGCGTCGAGTAGATATAGTCGCGCTCGTTGCTTAGATCAAAAAACTCGATCGCGCCGTCCTTAAACCCGCTCATAGCATCTACCACGACGATGATACCAGGCGCAAATTCTCTAAGCGCGCCAAACTCGTTTTCAGGCACGTCCTGTCCGTAAAATACCCGCCAATCTTTCAAATTTGCCTCGACGATCCGCCCCGTTTCGTTGCCTACGTCGTCGTCGCCGCGCAAGGGATTGCCGATGCAAAGTAAAGCCTTTTTCATCCTAAAAGCCCTCCGCGCGCTAAATTTAACCCATAAGCCTTTGTCCGATTTGAGCTAAATTTCATCAAAAATCCTTCCTAAGCACCAGATATCCCTCGCGTAAATTTTCAAGCTCTTTTTTTAGCTCGCATTCGCAAAGCTCGGGGATGAGCCTTGCCGCATGCTCTCTAAATATCTCCACTTCAAAATACTTGCTTAAATTTCCCAGCTTAAATTTGACGTATTCGCCGCCGCTAGCTACGATACGCTCAAACTCCTCGTCGGGTATTTCGAGCGTTTTTTCGCTAAAGTCCACCGTCCCCACGCCGTGTCCGACGCAGACTGAAAATAGCTTGATATCTTTTAGCTCTTTTGGCATCTTTTCGTTTTCGTCCATGTGGCGGCGGGCGAGTTTATAGACTCTTATCATCGTTTATCCCAAATTTCTTTTTTGACGTCGATGGCGTTTTGCGTATCGCGTTTTGCTTTGGCGTATTTTAGATAGACGTCGTTGTAAAGCAGTCCCATACACTCGGCGTATCTAGGGTCTTCTTCTTTATGGATAGCCTCTAGCATTACTTTTTTAGTAGCCGCTACGTCGTGGATATCAGGAGAAGTTTTGGCTGCGTCCATATATTTAGCAAACAGCGTCCTGCCGAAGATATAGCTCATTAGCCTCTTTGCCTCGGCTTCCAAATCGCGCTCGAAAAGTATATCGCCTATGATAGACTCTTTTACGGCGGGGGCTTTGCAGTCGTCTTGTTCGAAGCTTCTTTTTTGTAGCTTTTGATCTATGATGCCAAGAGCCATGCCAAGGCCGTATATGACGCTAGCCGGATGCGGCGGACAGCCCGGGATATAGACATCTACGGGGATAATCTTATCTATGCCGCCCCAAACGCTATAAGCGTCGTAAAAGATACCGCCCGTGCTGCCGCATGCACCGAAAGCCACCACGATCTTTGGATCGGGCGCGGCCTCGTAAGCGCGAAGCAGCGGATAATACATCTGGCGCGTAACCGGACCCGTGCAGAGTAAAATGTCCGCGTGGCGAGGGTTAGCTACTAGCTTAAAGCCGAAGCGCTCCGGATCCCACATCGGCGTGATAGCGGCGAAAATTTCTATCTCGCAGCCGTTGCAGCTGCCGCAGTCGATGCGGTAGACGCTA
>CAUQMN010000006.1:0-12986 GCA_963518765.1 uncultured Campylobacter sp. | reverse complement strand
GTTAAAAGATCGCGTGCTTTTGCCGCAGCTGCTCATCTACGCGTTTTTTGGGCTTATGATGACGCAGTATTCGTACTTTTGCGGTGTCGAGCTCTCAAATGCCGCCGTCGCGACCGCAATCCAGTACTCCGCGCCCGCGCTCATCCTCGCCGTCGTTTGCTTTTTAGAACGACGCGTGCCTAAAAAGGTCGAGCTCATCGCGCTCATTTTCGCGGTGCTGGGCGTCGTGCTACTCGCCACCCACGGCGATCTTGGCTCGCTGGTTATCAGCGCGGAGGCGCTGGTTTGGTGCCTGATTAGCGCGCTTGGCGTCGTGATTTATAGTCTCATCCCAACGAAGCTAAATCAAAAATACCCCGTCCCGTTAAATTTAGGCTGGGGTATGGTTATCGGCGGCGGTGCGCTTGCGCTTTACACGCGGGTTTGGCAGCTAGGCGGCGTGAGCGATGCGGACGGCTTTGCGGTGCTTGTCGCGGTGGTGATTTTAGGCACGATATGCGCGTCTAGCTTTTACATGACGGGGCTAAAGATAATAGGCGCGAGCAGGGCGAGCATGATCGCGTGCATCGAGCCGGTGAGCGCCGCGGCGTTTGCCTATTTTTGGCTGGGGACGGAGTTCGTGTTTCTTGATTTTGCGGGCTTTACGCTCATTATCTCGTGCATATTTTTGCTGGCTAAAGATAGGAAAAAGGCGTAAAATTTAACGCGGCAAGGCGTAATCGCGTTAAATTTAATCAAATCATAAGCGCATCCTTTTTGTAAAGAAGAAAAAGCTCGAAGAAGCAATTTATGCAAGCAAGGCGGCTCTGGTGTGATTGAAACTAGGCTTGGCCTAAGTTTTAGATAAAATTAGGTGCTGATTTGCGACGTTTTTATGCGCTCGTTTCGGGCAAAAATCGTAGTAAAATTTGTGGTAAGCCGGGCGCGAGCGATGTTTAAGAGATTAAATTCGGAGAAAAATATGATTTATTTGGCACAGACCGATACGACGGCGGGATTTTTGAGCAAGGATTTTCGCGAGATAAACGCGCTCAAACGCCGAGCGGCGGACAAACCTTGCCTCATAACGACGGCAAAGCTTAGCGAGCTAAAAAACCTCGCTCGCGTGCCCGCTAAATTTAAAAATTTAGTGCGCCGTGCTAGAAAAACGACGTTTTTGTATCCGAACGCCAAAGCCGTGCGCGTCGTGAAAGAGTGCGCTCATGAGGAGTTTTTGAGGCAATTTGACTGGCTCTACTCCAGCAGCGCAAATTTAAACGGACAAAACTTCGACGAAGAGTGGGCGAGGGCGGCGGTGGATGAGATCGTGGATCAAAATTTCAGCCAAAACGCAAGCTCGAAAATCTATAAAATTTCAAAAACGAACTTAAAGCGCATAAGGTAGCTATCTGCTTGATAGCGTAGAGCGCGCGGGCGTGATACCCGAGTATGGAAATTTGGCTTATAGCGCGGCATTTATTTTGCAAACGAGCGGGCGATTTTAGCTTGGAAAAATTAGCAAAATTAAAGCACAAGCCTATCAATCGGCCGAATTTAGCCTAGCCGTGCGCCTTTATGGGGTTAAATAAATCTTAAAATTTAGCGCGTCTAATACGCAAAATTTGTTTTATCTAACATTCACGGGTTGATTTACCAGGCTTACGATCTTTTTAGACTTATCTTATAAAGATAAATGCGGCGCTTTTACGTCGCCGCCGTTTTGCATACGGTTTTAGGTGGTATTAAAATACTTAACTTACAGCTAGTTTGCATCCATGGGCGCAAACGCAAAACGATCGCCGCGCCAAATGGTGCATTTAGCCGTTTGAAGGTCATTGCGCGTCCGGTAGCCTTTTGCAAGCAAGCGGCGATTTGCGGCTAGTAAATTTTCTTGAAATACTGTAGTAAGCTTGGCGCATAGCCGTTTTATCGCCTCAAAATATTTTTATAAATTTAGTAAATTTCGGATTTGTTTTTGCGTTGCGCTTTTGCATAAATTTAAGCAGATGGCTTTTGCGTTTATACCGAGACGGCGCATTTTGCTTATTTAGCAGAGTCGCAAACGTATGAATTTTCTAAGTCGGCCAAGATAGTATTAGCAGCAAATTTACCTGGATAAATACGCAAAATGCAGCGAAGCAAGTAAAAGCGCGGGTCTTTTGAGGTACGCAAATGCGGCGCCTAATTTTGCTCGCGATTATTTTTTGGCTTTAGCCGCGGTCTGTTTTTTATCCTGGTTTGTCTGCGTGGGTTGCTTTTGCGTTGCATTCGCAGTCGCTGCGACAGACTCGGGCGTAGTTGCCGTCTGCGGCGCGGTTAAATTTTCATCCGGTTTTAAAAATCCTTCTTCCACCATCAGCTCGACTGCTGCCCTAAATGTCGGTAGGGCGCTTTGGGCGCCGAAGTAATAATAAGGCTTTTTGGGTTCTCTGGTTAAAACGCCGATGGTATAGGAGTTGCCGCGAGAGTCGTTAACAAAGCCGAAAAATGATCCGTTGTAGGTATTGCCGTAGCCGCCCGTCGTCGCGATGTGTGCGGTTCCGGTTTTGCCGCCGATTTCTAGTCCTTCTATCTTGGCTCTTTTGCCCGTACCGATTTCTACGGTTTTTATGAGTATGCGTTTCATTCGCTCCGCGGCTTCTGCGGAAAGCACGGTGACGGGTTTGGGGTCGTTTACTACGTAGAATTTGCCGTCTTTATAAAGCGAGTCTACGACCTTTGGCGTCACCATTACGCCTTTATTATTAAACACGTTATACGCCTTTAAAAGCTGGATAAAAGTAGCTTGCAAGCCGTATCCGTAGCTGATCGTGGCTTTATAAATTTGAGAATTTAGCTTGGCTACGGGCGGCATATTTCCGACTTGCTCGTAGGGCATATCGATACCTGTTTTTTGCGTGAAGCCAAAGCTTTGTAGTCCTGAGTAAATTTGAGCTCCGTCTAAGCGCTGGACTATTTGTATCATGCCGATATTTGAGCTATATACGATGATGTCCTCGGCCGTAAGGAAAGGCTCAGGGTGAGTGTCTTTTATCGTGCGTTTTCCTAGCTGATAGACGCCGTTATATGTATTTATACGCTCTAGCGGATTGATCTTGTCGTTTGCCAAAAGGACGGCGAATATAAACGGCTTAAAAACCGATCCGACCTCGTACGCGTACTCCGTAGCGGATGAATTTAAAAATTTATAATCTTGTTTTCTGATATTTGAAGGATCGTATCGCGACGTACTGGCAAACGCTAGCAAGCCGCCGGTTTTTGAGTCCATGACGCCCACGATTATCTCTTTTGCGTTTAGAAATTCCTTCTTTTCGTCGATGATTTGCTCGAGTCTAGTTTGAAATTTGAGCGAAGCATTTAGTATGACGTCGTAGCCGTCTACGCGATTAGCTAAATTTGAATCGCTGGTTAAGATAATGTTGTTTCCGATGTCTTTTGGACCTAGCAGCTTGGCGTCTTGTATCGGCGAGATATAGTACTCGTAGGCTTTTTCTACGCCTTTTACGCCTTGAGTTTTCGTTATGCCGTCTTTTTCTATCTTTTTTACGTAACCTATCATCGGCGTGAGCGCGTTTGCGGCTACGTATTGCCTACTTTCCCCGCTTTCTACGATATTCATATCGCGCAGCACGGCTACGCCCGTATTTGGGTCTTCGTAAGAGATAAAAATTTTCTTTTTGTACAGTTTTCTGGATAGTTCTTGCAGATACGCCGCGCCTCTAGCGTCGATTTTATAGGATAGCGTTACTGCGCCCTTTGCTTGGTCTATGATTTTTCTAACGGCTTTTTCATCGTCGCCGCTATAGATGCAGTAGAGTCTTATAAACAAATCTTTTTTATCGGGATCGATATTTCTAACGTCTAGCGTGACCTTGTATAGCTTTTGAGAGCCGGTCACGCTAAAGCCGTCTTTAGTTATGATGTTTCCGCGAAGAGCGGTATTTATTTCGCTGGTTTCAAGTTTAGGCAGGCGTCTTTCGATATTCGAGCGATAAAAAACAACCGCTAAAAATATACCGATAAGCCCTAAAATCAGCAGGAAAAGGCCGATAGTTTCAGATTTTCGCCGATTCAAGGTTTAAATTTGTGTTCTTGAGATTTCTTTATACGCGCTTAGAGCCTTATTGCGGATCTCTAGCATAAGCTTCATCGACGTGTCGGCCTTGCCGATAGCGATAGCGGCTTGATGCAGGTCTTTTACCTCGCCCGTTGCTAGGTCGGCGATGGCTTTATCTGCGTTCATTTGTATCTCGTTTAGCTCTTTTAATGAGCTATCTAGCACGTCGCCAAAATTTAGCTCGCCTTTTTGGTTTTGCAGAGTCTTTGCTTCTTTTTTTTCAAACGGTGAAGCAACCGAGCCGATTTTATCTATATTCGTCATAAAATTTAACCTTGTAATAATTCTAACGCGCTTTGAGCGATCGTTTTAGCCGACTGAAATGCCGAAACGTTTGCCTGATAGGCGCGCGTGGCTTCGATCAAGTCCGCCATTTCGATGACGGGATTGATGTTTGGGTACGCTACGTAGCCCCTCGCGTCGGCGTCGGGATGAGACGGATCGTATTTTAGCTTAAAGTCCTTATCGTCGCGCACTATCTTGTCAACTACGACGCTCATTATAGCAGGTTTTGCGTCTTTTGTATAGAATTTATCGTCTAGCGGATTTTCGTATTCGAGCAAGTTGTGTTTTTTTGCCACTTCGTCGTTTAGCACGCTATCAAAATCAACCGCCTTAAATATCACCTCGCGGCGTCTATACGGACCGCCTTCCGCCGTTCGCACGGTGTTTGCGTTGGCGATGTTGGAGCTAATGACGTTCATCCTAAAGCGCTGGGCGCTTAGTCCGTATCCGCTGATATCAAAGTCGCTTAAATAATTACTCATAATCTATCCTTAAATTTTGCTGCTAGCGTCGATTACGCTTTTAAATATCTGACCGCTTTGCCTCATGGCGCGATCAAGCGCTGTTACCATTATCGCGTTTTTGCTTAGCTCAGTTGTTTCGACGTCTAGATCGACGGTGTTTGCGTCGTTTCGCGCCATGTGTCCGTCGCGTAAAAATATCGTCGCCCCGTTTGACGCCGGAAAATCCACGCGAGGAAAGTGCGCGCCGTCCGTTTGCGCGAGTTTTAAAATTTTATTTTCGTCTTTGCCGTAGATCTCTTGCGCTGTTTGCGATAGGGCCGCTTCAAACGCGATGTCGCGGGCTTTGTAAAAAGGCGTGTCGATGTTTGCTATGTTGCTAGAAATCATTTGCTGGCGTAAATTTCTGCTTGCCAGCGCGCTTTCTACGAGCGGTTTTGATTTTGAGGTTTGGATGCCTGCGAACATTTTCCTGCCTTTTTTCTCTAAATTTTACGAGATAATAAGCAAAAGACGTTCCAAATTTAGAGTAATTTTTTAAATTTGCTAAAGCCGCTAGGCTGATTTTTTAGCTCGTTAAATTTGGCTAAAAACTCGCTTCGCCTCATTGCCTTTGCGCCCATAAATTTTAAGTGCTCGTTCATAACCTGGCAGTCGATGAGAAAATCAAACGGCTCTAAAGCGCGGCAAAGCGCGATGAGAGAAACCTTTGACGCGCCCGTTTTTAGACTAATCATACTCTCGCCGCAAAAAACCTTACCGAAAATTTGCCCGTAAAGTCCGCCCGCTAGCTCGCCGTTCTCGTAAGCCTCCACGCTGTGCGAGATGCCCAGACGATGTAAATTTACGTATGCGCGTACGATATCGTCGCTTAGCCAAGTGGGCTCCTTTTTTTCGCGCTCGCCTTTGCATATTTTTAGGAAATTTTCAAAGTCGTAATCAAACCGTACTTCAAATTTTTTAAGCGCGGATTTTATGCTTTTTTGTACTCTTACTTCGCCTGGAATCAGCACCGCGCGCGGATCTGGCGACCACCAGTATATGGGCTCGCCGGGCAAAAACCACGGGAAGATGCCTTTGTCGTAAGCTTGCAAAAGAGCATCGGCGCTTAGATCGCCGCCGACGGCTAGAGGGGAGTTTGCGGGAGCATTTGCGGGGTCTGGGAAGTTATAAATTTTTTGCAAATTTGACCCCGCGACCGCTTATTTTAGGGCTTCAAATTTAAACGCCAGCTCGCCGTTTTTTAACGTGATGTTTGCGACGCCGCCGTTTTTTAGCGCGCCGAAAAGTATCTCGTCGCTAAGCTTGGTCGAGATCTCGTCTTGAACTAGGCGTTTTAGATTTCGCGCGCCGAATTCCTTGCTATAGCCCTTTTGCCATAGGTATTTTTTAGCTTCGGCGGAGGCTTTTATGACGACTTTTTTCTCGGCTAGGCTTGCGTTTATCTCGTTAATTATCTTTTGTGTGATGAGGCTTAGCGCGTCCTCGCTAAGGTCGTTAAAATGCACGATTTTATCGATGCGGTTGCGAAACTCGGGGCTGAAAAATCCCTTTACCGCAGAGTCAGCCTTACCGCTTTCGTCTTTGCTAAAACCCAGCGTCGGAGCCTCTTTTGAGCCCAAATTTGAGCTCATTATGATGACGGCGTTGCGAAAATCGCTCTTTGCGCCCGTGTTATCGGTGAGGCTCGCGCCGTCAAAAATTTGCAAAAAGACGTTTATCATCTCGTCGCTGGCCTTTTCGATCTCGTCGAACAAAATCACGCTATAAGGGTGCTTTTTAACGGCGTTTGTAAGTATGCCGCCCTCTTCAAAACCGACATATCCCGGAGGCGCGCCGATGAGACGCGAGACGCTGTGTTTTTCCATGTATTCGCTCATATCAAACCGCTCGAAATGCACGCCCAAATTTCGCGCTAGAGCTGCGCTTAACTCGCTTTTACCAACGCCGCTCGAGCCCGTAAATAAAAATACGCCTACGGGCGCGTTTGGCTGTTTTAGCCCCGCATACGAGCGCTTGATCGCCGCTACTAGCGTATCTACAGCCTCGTCTTGGCCGAAAATTTCGGACTTCAGCCTTTGGGCTAGATTTTTCAAATTTGCCGCGGCGTCTGGTTTTAGATTGGTATCGGGGATATTTGCCATCTTGCTCAAAACCGCGCTTAGATCGGACATTTTCACGGTTTTGCTTCTGTTTTGTAGGGCTAGAGCCGCGCCGACCTCGTCGATGAGATCGATGGCGCTATCTGGTAAAAATCTATCGTTTAGGTATTTTTTGGCTAGCTCTACGCTTTTAGCTAAAATTTCGTCGCTAAATTTGACTCCGTGAAAGCTCTCGTATTTGGCGCGAAGCCCTTTTAGGATCTCGACGCTCTCGTCCGCGCTCGGCTCTACAACGTCGATTTTGGCAAATCTGCGCGAGAGGGCTTTTTCTTTTTCAAAAAAGCTGCGATACTCCGCGTACGTCGTTGCTCCGATGCAGCGAAGCGAGCCGTTTGCGAGAGCCGGTTTTAGTAAATTTGACATATCAAGCCCGCCGCCGTTTGTAGCTCCCGCGCCCACGATAGTGTGGATCTCATCGATAAAAACTATCGCGTCCTCCTGCTCGGCCACCTCATCCATCACGTCTTTTAGGCGTTTTTCAAAGTCGCCGCGGTACTTCGTGCCAGCTATCATCGCGCCGATATCCAGGGCGAAAATTTGCGCTTGCTTTAGTCGCTGCGGTGCCTCGCCGTTTGCTATTTTTAGCGCGAGTCCCTCGACTACGGCGGTTTTGCCCACGCCCGCTTCGCCTACTAGGATCGGATTGTTTTTCTTGCGGCGGCTTAGCGTTTGCATTAGCCTTGCTAGCTCGTTTTCGCGCCCGATGATAGGATCGATCTTTCCCTCGGCGGCTAGTTTGGTTAAATTTGACGAGTATTTGGCGAGGTTTTGGAAGCTTTTAGCGCGAGCCTGCTTGTCGTCTTTTGCATGGTGTTTGATCTTTTGCGGATCGACGTCGTAAAATTCTAAAATTTTAGCCCCGTACGTGTCGCCTCTGGCTGCGATTTTAAAGAGCAAATCCCTGATACCGACGTTTTTATCCTTTAGCTCGGTGTTTAGCTCTTTAAAAATTTGCTCCAAAAGCACCGTCATGCGCGGCTGTTTGTGGTGCGGGACTTGTTCGTTGGTTTGCAGTAGATAGTTTTTTAGATCGCTTTTTAGTCCCTCGACGTCGGTTAGGCCCGCGTCAGCTAGGATATCTCTAGTCTCTTCGTTTAAATTTACCAGCACGAAAAGCACGTGCTCGCTGGTTAGATACTCGTGAAAATTCGAGTAGGCAAACTGCCCGGCCTTTTCTAAAAGATAGCTTAAATCCGAGTCAAACATTATTTCCTCCTCTTTGCGCCTTTTGCGCGCCCGTTTTTTGCGGGTTACTCTTTCTCGACGACGGCCTTTAGCGGATAGCCTGCGGCGGCTGCGGCTTTTAGCGTCTCTCCTTGCTTAGTCTGGGCGATCTCTTTTGTGTAGACGCCCGCCACTCCGCTGCCTTCGTTGTGGATTTTTAGCATCACGGCTACCGCGCTTTGCATATCGCGGTTAAAAATCTCTACCAGCACGCTCACGACAAAATCCATGCTCGTAACGTCGTCGTTTAGCAAAATAACCTTAAATTTACGCGGAAATTCGGGTTTTTCCTTAAGGGCGACGTCTCGCTCCCGCTCGGTGGCGGTTTTAGCGGGCATTTTTTATTCTCTCATAATCCTTCGTCATCGCGTCTAGACGGATGCCGCCTAGGTAGTATTTCACGCCGAATTTTCCGCTATCTACGTCGGTTAGCTCCTGATATACGCCGCCTTTTAGCACCATTTTTATCGGCACGCTCTCAAGCCGCTCGTATTTTATATCCTCTAAAATTTGTGCCGAAAGCTTGTCGTTTGTCTTTATATCGTTTGAGATAAAGTAAAAGGCGTTGTATTTTTGCGCGAAATTTTCCACGACGTATTCGTTCGTGACGTTTTCAAAGTGCGTGAGTGCTACGATCGTAAAGTCGTTTAGATTATCGATCTGAAATTTGGTGAGATCGGGCGCTTCTTTTTGACACGGCGGACAAAACGTGCCGAATATATCAAACATCAAAATTTTATCTTCGTCGCCCTTGATAACAAAGCCGCCCTCGACGCGCTTTAACGTGAGCTCTTTGCCAAACACGCTCTTTAGAGCGATCTCCTCGCCCGTTTTGTAGCCCTCTATCTTTACGGGAGCCTTTGCCGTCTCGTCCTCGCCGCAGCCTGCTAGAAATATCGCGCAGGCCAAAGCCGCAAAAATCGCCTTTATGGTTTTTTTCATATTATTTTCCTTGTTTTGATCTTAGTTCGGTTATGCTTTCGCCGCCAAAGCCGTAGTCGTCGGTGCTAACTTCCTCTATCACGACGACGGTTCTGCTCGCGTCGCGCTTTAGCGTATCGCCTAGCAGCTTTGTCACGCCTGCTATGAGCGCGCGCTTTTGCTCGGCGCTTACGGCCTCTTTTTCTTTTGTGATTTTTATATTTACGTAGGGCACCGGTTTTCCTTAGACATATTTTTTCATCGCTGCACGCGCTTCTTTGTCGGCTTCTTTGCGTTTTATCGTCTCGCGCTTATCGTGCAGGTTTTTACCTTTTGCCAGAGAAAGGCGCGCCTTTACGATGTTTTTGTCGTTTAGATAGAGCGCCAAAACGACTAGCGTGAGACCCTCTTGCGTGACTTGACCGAAAATTTTATCTATCTGCTTGCGGTGCATCAGTAGCTTTCTAGGAGCCCTTTCGTCCGGGCGAAACGCCGAGTGCGTCGTGTTTAGGTGGCTGATGTGCGCGTTTAGCAAAAACAGTTCGCCCTTTATCACGCGCGCGAAGCTGTCTTTTAGGTTTGCGCGGCCCGCCCTTAGAGCCTTTACCTCGCTACCCTTTAGCACGATGCCAGCCTCGAAGGTCTCGATGATGCTAAAGTCAAACAAAGCCTTTTTATTTTTGGCTAAATCCTTACCCATTTTTTACCTTTTATTTTAAGAAAAACACGCTAGCGCCGCTGCCGCTGAGGAAAAAATCTTTAAATTTATCCATCTGCGGGTAAATTTTAAAACACGGCGCAAAAAGATCGTTTAGTTTGCGATTTTCGTATCGCTCTAGCAGCTGCGCCGTCGTCATCTCTCGCATATTTGCCGCCAAATTTACGTCGATACTATCCATAAAATTTGCTCTAAATTCGCCGTAAACCGCAGGCGTCGAGCAAAAGACATTTGGCGTTAAAATTTCTACCGCTGGCACTTCGTCGTTAAACTCGCTTATTATCTCGCCGATGCCGCTGACGTTTGCCGCATTGAAATCGCTAGCGAAAAACGCCACGTCCGCGCCGATATTTGCGCCTATTTTCATCAAATTTTCGCGCGTTAGTTTTAAATTTAATTCCTCGTTCGCCATCTTTAAAAACGTAGCGGCGTTTGAGCTGCCTCCGCCCAGACCCGCGCCTAGCGGTATTTGCTTTTTTATCACGATTTTATGCGAGGCGAAAAACTCGTCCAGCTCGTTTTTAAAGCCCGCTTTTTCAAGTTCAAATTTAGCCTTTAAAACGATATTACTTTCGATATTTTCGTTATCGCACTCAAGCGCAAAGCCGCTTGATTTTTCAAAGAAAATTTCGTCATAAATCTCACGCCTCAAAACAAAGCGAGAGACGATCTCGTGGTAGTTGCCGCGAGTGCCGACGATCTTTAAAAAGGAGTTGATTTTCGCGTAGCTTTTCATTATTTTACGATTTTATCGCTGAGCTCTTTTAGGCTCGCTTCGCCCGCGCCGTTTAGGGCTTGTTTATTTTCCGCCGCCACGTCTTCTACTAGCTCCGAGCGCAGGATCATCATATTTTTAGGCGCGTCGATGCCGATTTTAACGCCGCCTTTTGAGATGCCAACGACCGTGATTTTGATATCGTTTCCCAGCATTATGCTTTCGTCTTCTTTTCTTGCGAGTATTAGCATTTTTCGACCTTATTTAGTTTATATGTTACGGTTTCGTCTTTGATTTCAATGATACTAAAAAATTCATCAAAGTTTATTAAATATAGCCCTTCGGCGCCAAATTTTAGCTTTTCTACGCTTAGTTTTTTGCCAAGCATCACGTCTGCGGGACCCCCTAGATATTCGTTTCGCGGTAGCAAAATATAATCAAGCGGATTTAAAAACCGCTCGTTTTCATAAACGAATTTGCCTTCGCTCACGCGTTTTAGCGCGCTTAGAGTGGCTTTTACGCCAAGCTTTGCGGCTAAAATTTGAGCGTACGAGCGCACGTACGAGCCCTCGCTAACGCTAATGCGAAAGCTCAAAAACGGATGCATATATGCCCTCAAATTTACGTCAAAAACGCTCATCGTTTGGCTTTTTAGCTCAAACTCCTCGCCCGCTCTTGCTAGCTCGTATGCGCGTTTGCCGCCCACGTGCTTGGCGCTAAATTTGGGCGGTACGTAGGCGATCTCGCCCTTTAGCTCGCTTAGCGCAGCTTTTACGTCCGCTAAATTTAACTGCGGGCAAAGCGTGATCTCCTCGATATTTTCGTTATCTAGGCTAGCGCTTGTAGCCCCTAGCCACATCGTCGCTTCGTAGATTTTGGGCATTTTATCTATGTAGTTAAAAAGCCGCGTGTGGTTGCCCAGAGCCACGATCAGGCAGCCGCCGGCAAACGGATCTAGCGTGCCCGAAAAGCCCGCCTTTTTGACGCCGTATTTGCGCTTTAGCCTACTTAGAAAATGATTTGAGCTGATGCCTGCGGGCTTATTTGCGACAAAAAGCGCGTTCATTTAAATTTGACCTTTGGAGGTTGCATTAAATTTACGGCGTTTTTTAAATTTGATCCGCACGCGTCAAATTTGAGCACGTAAATTTGATCAAATTTGACGCGGTATTTAGCCTGCAAGGCCTCAAATTTACTCATTTTCACACCGCTTTTTCGACGAAGCTAGACATTATCTCGCGGCTGATTCCGCCGAAATTTATCGTTAGCTTTAGCTCTTTTTTGATCTTAGCTACCGCCGTCACGCGCCCGATACCGAAAATTTTGTGCTTGACGAGGTCGCCTTTTTTGTATTCGCCCGCGGTTTGCGCTTGCGTTTGGATGATGAGACTGCCGCTGCAAACGCCCGCCTCGCTTAAAAATCTGCTCTTTTCCAGCCTCGTTCTCTGACCTTTATAAAAGCGCGAATTTACAAAGCTTAGCGTTAGGGTTTTTTTGGCGCGGGTGATGGCGACGTAGGCTAGGCGTCGCTCCTCCTCGATGTCGCTGCCGTCGCCTAGAAGCGGGAAAAACCCCTCTTCAAGCCCGATCACGAAAAGATGCTCAAACTCAAGCCCCTTGCTAGCATGGATACTCATGATCGAGATCGCCTCGCCGCCGATGTTATCCTGCTCGCTTTGCAGTGCGATCTCGTTTAAAAACTCCTCGATAGAAAAGCTTGGATTTTGCTTGATTTGATCTTTTATCATCGCGTAAAACTCGTCGATGTTTGCCACGCGCTCGGCGCCGTCGGGCAAGCTCTCGTAGTATTTTTTGATGCCAAATTTCGCTTCTAGTTTATCCACTAGCTCATAGGGCGAGTCGCACTCTTTTAGCTCTCTTAAATTTGCCGCAAATTCGCCGAGGCTCGAGACGATTTTTTTGCTTAGATCTTTGTCGTTTTCATCTAGGCTGGATATCGCTTCAAATAGCGAAAGCTTATGCTCGAAGGCGATTTTTTCGATCTTTGCGAGGCTTACTTTGCCTAGGCCGCGTTTTGGGCGGTTGATGACGCGCTTTAGCGAGAAGTCGTCGTTCTCGTTTGCGACTAGCCTTAGGTAGCTGATGACGTCTTTGACCTCGGCGCGCTCGTAGAATTTAACGCCGCCGACCATTTTGTAGGGGATTTTTTCCTTGGTTAGACCTTCTTCGAGCGAGCGGGAGAGGGCGTTTATGCGGTACAAGATCGCGATATCGCTAGCCTGTGCGCCGCTATCAAGCAGCTTTTTAATGCGTTTGGCTACCTTTAAGCTCTCCATCGTTTCGTCGTCTGATTCCATTAGCGCCACGTCCTCGCCGCCTTCTTTGGTGCTTTTTAACTCCTTGCCCAAGCGGTTTCTGTTGTGGTCGATGAGCTCGTTTGCCG
>CAUQMN010000005.1:0-13377 GCA_963518765.1 uncultured Campylobacter sp. | reverse complement strand
GTTTTAAATTCGCCTCTCCCATCGCAGGCACTTCGATATTTTCTATTTGCACCATTTTTTTCATTCCGTCTACGTCTTTATGCGTGTGTATCTCGCCCGTAGCGGCTGCGGGAGAGCTAGCGCCGATTAGTTTTACCGGTTTATCGGTGTTGTTTTTTACGTTAAAAAACAGGGCCGTATTTTTAGCACCCGGAGGAGTGGCTTTAGCGTAGATATCTGAGATCTCGATATCTGCGGCGTTTGCAAAGCCCAAAGAGGCGACTACTAGAGATAAAGCTAAAAATTTGCTTTTCATTTTTGCATCCTTCTTAATTAGATTTTGATAGCGGATATTGTAACACAAAAACGAGCGTTTTTTTTAAAATTAAGAGAAAATGTAATATAATTGCGACCTTTATTACGAAATTACGCAACGTTAGGAAAATTTTGAAAAAACTACTCGGCTTACTTATTTTTTCTATCTTTTTTTCTCAAATTTTAGCCGCCAAGACTCTAGCGGACGAAAATTTGAGGGATGCTAAATACTGGCTAAAAAAGCTGGGCGCAGCCGACGTCAGGTACGGCTACTACGAGGCTAAGACCAAAATCATCGTCATAAATAAAGCGCAAAAAACCCTGCAAAGCTTCGAGTATGCAGGCGGCGCGCTGGAGCAAATTTTTTCGCAAAGCGTGATAACAGGCAAAAGCGGGGATAAATTTAAAGAAGGCGACCTAAAAACGCCGGTCGGTGTTTACGACGTCACGGATAAATTTACGCCGCCCGATCCTTTTTACGGGCCGCTTGCGATGTCGCTATCGTATCCAAACGCTCACGACAAGGCCGCGCAAAAAACCGGCGGAGGCATCTGGATACACGGACTGCCGATGAAAGGCAAACGCGAGGACGAAGTAAAAACGCGCGGCTGCGTGGCGTTTAACAACGATGCGCTGGTGAAATTCGGCCGACTAATCGGCAGCGAGGGCGTCGTGATAATCAGCGAAAGCCAGAAGGTAGACGCTAGTAAAGACGACGTAGCGCGCGTGCTGGCGCATCTGCACGAGTGGCTGCAGGCGTGGCGAGATAACGAAACTAAAATTTATCTCGGCTTTTATGCGGACGAATTTGTAAAAATAGAGGGCAAAAACGCGCTAACGAGGGCTAAATTTGCCGAAAATAAAAAGAGAATTTTCGCGCTAAAAGAAAAAAAGAGCATAAAAGCGTCAAATTTTAGCGTGACGCCGTACCCGAACGCTAAAGGACAAAATCTTTTTAGAGTGGTTTTTGACGAGGATTATACTGCGCCTAGTCACGAATTTAAGGGGCAAAAAGAGCTCTACGTGCGGCTAGATAAAGATAAATTTAAAATCTTAACGGAGAAGTAAATGCAAGAAAAAAAAGAAATAGTAAAAAATCAGATCGAGGAAATTTTAAAGGCTAGGGGCGAGTTTTTCGCCGAGCTAGACCGCCAAGTGCCAAAGGTTGCGGGTACGGACGTGTTTGACTTTACTGTGGTTAAAGAGGCTGATCTAAAGGCGCTGTATGCTAAATTTTATGCTTATGATTATAATATCAGAAAGCTGCTTCCTAACGTTTATGAGGCGTTTGGCGTAAATTTCAATGTCTGAGCTCGTTTTAAATAGATCCGCCTACATCCATAATCTAACTAAAATTTGCGCCAAAGCCGGCGGCAAAGATCGCGTGATTTTGGTACTAAAAGACAATGCCTACGGGCATGGAGCGGCGCTTGTGGGGCGCGAGGCGGCAAGCTACGGCATCAAATTTTGCGCGGTCAAAAACGAAGCCGAGGCGCGCGAGCTGGAGCCCTTTTTCGAGCATATTCTCATCCTTTCGCATATCCCGCACGGCAGCGAGAGCGAGCGATTTATTTATGCTGTAATCGAAATTTCGCTGATTGCTAAATTTAAACAAGGCGCGCGCGTGCATATCGCCGTCGATACGCTCATGCATCGAAACGGCGTGGCAGTGGGCGAAGTACGTGCGGCGTGCGAGGCGGCTTTGGCGCACGGACTGCAAATTTGCGGCGCATTTACGCACTTTAGAAGCGCTGAAGAGCTTAGTAGCGATTATTTCGTGCAGAGGCAAAATTTCGCCGCGGCAAAAGCCGTAGCGCGCGAAATTTGCGGCGACGGCTTGGTCTTTCACTCGCATAACTCCGCTGCGACCGAGCGCTTCGGCGAGCTAGCGGACGAGTACGTACGCGTGGGCATCGCGGCCTACGGCTACGCGCAGTTTGACGAGAGCTTGGGACTAAAGCGCGTGGCGTCGCTTTGGGCGCATAAGGTTAGCGGCAGAGCGCTAAAAAAAGGACAATGCGTGGGTTACGGCGCTAAATTTTGCGCAAGCGAGGATATGCAAATCGCCGTTTACGATCTAGGCTACGGCGACGGACTGCTACGCTACGGAGGCGAGGGCGAGCTGCGGACGGCGGACGGACGGCGGTTGCTGGGCAAAATGTCGATGGATAGCTTTTGCTGCGAAGATGCGGGCGATAAAATTTGCGTATTTGACGACGCTAGCGTTTGGGCGGATTTTTTCGGCACGATAAGTTATGACGTTTTAACCAAGCTCTCGCCTAGCATCTCGAGGCGGTTTGAGTAAAACTCCTAGCAAGTTCGCTTGAGCTCGCGGGGTGGTAAGCTCTGTGCGTAGAACTAACGCCAAAAGCTAGCTTTCCGAATTTATGAGTTTAGTTTGCTACCTTCAAAAACGTAAATTTGCCGTCTGATTCAAATTTACGCAGAATTTGCCTAATATCGGCCCGAGATTTTGTAATTTTAAGACATCGTTTGGCAGTCGTAAAAATTTATCGCTTTTTCTTGGACGGCATCGCGCCAATTTTGCCTAAGCGTCAAGTTCGTTAAATTTTGCTTGCCGATTTGTAGCCCGCCATATTAGCAAGTAAAGCATTTTATATTTTAGGGCGTTATCGCATCTGCCCTTATGTCTCTGCGCCTGCGTTTTTATTTGGATTTGCGATAAAATTGGACGTGATTCTGCGCGGCTAAATTTTCGTAGCGGTATCAAATTTACGCTGGGTCGGCACGGGTCGTTTGGATTTTTAAAGCCGCGACGTAAATTTGCCGCCATGCGAATTCGCTTTCCGTAAATCCGCTTAAATTTACTTCAAAATATCCCCAAGCGCCGTTTTTAGATCGCTAAATTTAAAGCTAAACCCGCTTTTTATCAAGGCTTGCGGATAGACTTTCGCTCCTTCAAGCAGTACGCTTGATCCCTCGCCCAGCATCAAATTTAGCACAAATTTAGGCACTTTAAAAAACGTCGGTCGCCCCAAAACCTCGCCTAAAATTTGAGTAAATTCGCCGTTCGTGCTAGGAGTCGGCGAAACGAGATTAAAAACGCCGCTTTGACAGTTTTGTAAGACAAATTTAAACGCTTCCAGCAAATCCGTTATGTGGATCCAGCAAAACGCCTGCTCGCCGCTACCGATCTTGCCGCCAAGACCGAGTTTAAACGCCGGCAGCATTTTAGCCAGCGCGCCGCCTCGACCTAGCACCACGCCTAGGCGAAATATCGCCGTTTGCGTCCGTGCCTTAGCGGCCTCGCTCTCCCACTCGCATGCTAGCTCACCCAAAAATCCGCGGTCAAATTTGACCGAGTTCTCGTCGTGACCGAGTCCGTTTTCATATATCCCGACGGCTGAAGCGCTGATGAAAAAGGGCGGATTTTCTAGCTCGTTTATAGCGCAAACTAGCGTGCGCGTAGTCTCTATCCTGCTTGCGCGAAGGCGCTTTTTATAGGTCTCGCTCCATCTTGCGGCGATAGAAGCGCCCGCTAAATTTATAACCGCGTCGCAGCCTTTGATGAGGTTTTTAAGCGCGTCTTTGTCGGCGTAGGCGGCTCGCGGGATAGCTACGACCTCGTGACCTTTGGCTCTAAAAAATCTGCAAAGCTCGCCGCCGATAAATCCGCTTGCGCCGTTTACGGCTATTTTCATATTTTGCCTTTTTGATAAATTTTATTTTGACGCGTACGGTTAAATTTGACGCGGCGCAGGGTTAAATGGCTCCAAATTTAACGCCCGAAGCCAAGCCGTTGCGCTTAAATTTGACGGCAAAACGAAAGCTTAAATTCGCCCGTCAAATTTACTTTCTAAAATACTCTTTCACGCCGTTTTCTCCATCTAGTTGCGAGCATAAATTTTCTAGCGCGGCGATGCGGTCTTGGGTGCTCGGGTGCGTGCGAAACAGCGAGCCCAGCGCGCTTTTTACGCCGCTAAAAGGATTAACGATAAACATATGCGCGCTTTGTTCGTCGGCGTTTGCCATCACTCGTCCGCGCGCGTAGTCCTCGAGCTTTCGCAGCGCGCCTGCTAGGTGCTGGGGCTTGCCCGTTATCATCGCAGCGCCCCTGTCGGCCTCAAACTCCCGCGCCCGCGAGATCGCCATGCGTATGATCGTGGCGGCTAGCGGCATGATGACGGCTAGAGCGATTAGCATTAGCGGATTTTGCTTGCCTTGACGGTTTGCTGCGCCAAACTGCGCGAAATTCGCCAGTATCGCGATCGCGCCGGCAAAAACAGCCGCTATCGAGCCCGTTAGGATGTCGTAGTGGCGCACGTGGCTTAGCTCATGAGCTAGCACGCCCTCGATCTCGTCTTTGTTTAGCAGATTTAGCAGGCCCTCGGTCACGGCCACTGCGGCGTGGCTCGGGTTACGACCCGTGGCGAAGGCGTTTGGTACGGATTCTGGGATGATGTAGATCTTTGGCATCGGCAAATTCGCCTTCGCGCAAAGCTCGCGTACGATCTGATAAAGTCCCGTCGCGTGCGCTTCGTCTACGGGCACGGCCTTGTAGTGCTTTAGCACGAGCGTGTCCGAGAAAAAGTATGAAAAGAAATTCATCCCAAGCGCAACTAAAAACGCCACCAGCATGCCGCTAGTGCCGCCTATCGCGCCGCCCACGGCTACGAAAAGCAGCATCAGCGCCGTCATCAAAAATGCGGTTTTAAAAAGTTCCATTTGTTTCCTTTGCTCGTAAAATTTTACGAAAATATCTCGCCGCCGTCTTTTATCTTTTTTATAAAGGCAAAAATATCTCGTTCCGCTAGGCGCATCGGAGCCGAGCCTAGCGCGCCTAGATCGTTAAAATAAATAGTATCGTCCGAGTTTAATTTTATGAAAAATCCAAGGTCGCCGTCTTGGCCTATCATATAAAAATCCAGCTCGTAAAGCGCTACTTCGTAGGTTTCGTTTCGCTCGGCTAGAGACGCGCGCCCGTATAGATAGAGGCGCCCGCTCCCGCCTCGTTAAAAATGTCTACGCACTCCTCGCCCTCGATACTTTCTAAAAATTTTAGATATAACGGCGGGGAATTTATCATCGTTTATCCTTGCCTATTACGGCGTTTTTAAATATTGCGACGTCGGCTTGATACTCCGCTATCTCGCTAAGTTCGATTTCATCGCCGATTATACAAGCGACTTTGGCGTCAAAGAGATAAAATTGGGCCAAATTTGCGGCCTTTGGCGTAAACTCTCGCCTCGACATAACAAGCAGGTTCGCGCCCGCCGCATTTGCGATTATGCACTCGCTTACGTTCTCGCAAGCTACGCTAAATTTAGCCCCTTTTTCTTGCGCCGCTCTTATCATCGCTTTGTTGAATTTAAATAAATTTTGCTCGTCCGCCTTGATCTGATCCGCGTTCTCGCGCCAAAACAGCGGCTCATAAGGCACTAGCTCGTGGCCGATTAATTGCATTTTTACTCCTTTTTGCTTTGCATGCAGTCTTGGCAGACGTATCCGCCGCCGCTTATTACGGCGTCTTTAGCTTCTATAAAGGTGCCGCATTTGGCGCACTCGACGAAATTTTGGGCCTCTTTATCCTCTTTTTTTGCGCCGCTTTTCACACCTCTTTTGATGCGGGTTTTAAAAAATATCAAATAAATCGCGATTAAAACCGCAAAAAAAGCCAAAATTTTAAATAACATCGCCGCCCTTTATAAATACGTAATTTCGGTTGCCACGCCCGCAAATTTGAGCCTTAAGCTCCTCTAGCTCGCTTTGTACGCTGCTTCCTTTGTATAGTAAAATTTGAGTTTGCGCGTCAAAAAAACCGTCGCAAATCCCAAGCAAATCTTTCGTTTTCATTAGCGCTCGGCTAGTGATTAGCTGCGCTGCGAAGGGCTCGCCGTCCTCGATCTTGCAGGATTTTACGCGCACGTTTGCTAAATTTAGCTCGGCCTTGACGTAGCTTAGAAACGCCGACTTTTTCGGGCTTGGTTCAAAGAGATGCCACTCGCACTCCCTTAAAATCATGGCAAGAAATATCGCGGGAAAGCCCGCTCCGCTACCCACGTCGATCGCCGTTTTAGCACCCGCAATTTGCGGGAAAATTTCAAGCGGAGCTATGCTATCTGCTATCTGCTCGTTTAAATTTTTGTAGTTGGTGAGGCTGTGCACGCGGTTAAATTTAGCTAAAATCTCGCTAAATTTCGCCGTTTGCGCGTCAAAGTCCCTCGGCAGGTCAATTTTCATCTAGCATATGCCCCATCTGCTCTTTTTTCACGCGCAGGTAGTTTTCGTTAAATTTGTTCGCGTGTATGACGATCGGCACGCGAGAGACGATTTGCACGCATTTTAGCCCCGACAGTTTTTTTGGATTATTGGTTAGCAAATTTATCTTTTCGATGCCGAAGTGCTTTAAGATAAAATCCACGATCTCATACGTGCGCTCGTCGGCCTTAAAGCCTAGCTGGTGATTTGCCTCGATGGTGTCAAGGCCCTCATCTTGCAGGTGGTAGGCGTTTACTTTGTTTAGCAGGCCGATATTTCGCCCCTCCTGGCGCAAGTAAATCACCATGCCGCCGTGCTCTTCGATGTATTTTAGGCTGGCTTCCAGCTGGTCGCGGCAGTCGCACTTTAGGCTGCCGATCGCATCGCCCGTTAGGCACTCGGAGTGGATGCGGACGTTTACGACCTCGCCGAAAGGTTTTTTATAAATCGCTAAATGTTCCTTCTCCCCCTCCTTAAACGCCTTTATCTCGAATATCCCGAAACGAGAGGGTAAATTTGCCGTATTTGAAAGCTCGATATTCATAAATTTTTAACTCCTATTATGTTACACTAAGCGTAAATTGTAGCGAAGTAAAAGGAAAATTATGTTTAAACGTTTTAGAAGACTCAGGATAAATCCCGCGATCAGGCAGATGGTGCGCGAAACTAGCGTTGTGGCGAGCGATTTTATCTATCCGCTTTTCGTCGTCGAAGGCAAGGGCGTGAAAAAAGAGATAAGCTCGATGCCGGGCGTCTTTCAAATGAGTTTGGACGAAATTTTAAAAGAGTGCGAAATCGTGCGAAATTTGGGCATAAAAGCGGTGATATTGTTTGGAATCCCTAGCCTAAAAGATAGCGTAGGCAGCGACGCTCTAAGCGACGATGGCATCATAGCGACCGCGCTTAGGGCGATAAAGGATAAATTCGCAGATCTCGTCGTGATCACCGATCTTTGCTTTTGCGAGTACACCGATCACGGCCACTGCGGTATCCTAGATCATGCCCATCAGACCGTCGATAACGACGCTACGCTGGAGATCTCCGCTAAACAAGCGCTGATCCATGCTAGAAACGGAGCCGACATGATCGCTCCAAGCGGTATGATGGACGGCATCATCGCTACCTTGCGCAGGGCGCTGGATTTGAGCGGATATGAAAATTTGCCGATTATGGCGTATTCGACCAAATTTGCTTCGGCGTACTACGGGCCGTTTCGCGACGTAGCCGAATCAGCGCCTAGCTTCGGCGATAGAAAAAGTTATCAGATGGATCCCGCAAACCGCCTAGAGGCCGTGAGCGAGAGCCTAGAGGACGAGGCGCAAGGCGCCGATATCTTGATGGTAAAGCCCGCCCTTGCGTATCTAGATATCATCCGCGATCTGCGCGAGGCGACGAGGCTACCGATCTGCGCGTATAACGTGAGCGGCGAGTACGCCCTGCTAAAAGCCGCGGCAAAAGCCGGCGTCATCGACTATGAGCGCGTGATGATGGAGACGTTGGTCGGGTTTAAGAGGGCGGGGGCGGATCTGATAATAAGCTATCATGCTAAAGAAGCCGCCGCTTTACTAAGAAAATAGCGGCTCGTCTCGCGAGTATCTTTGCTTGATTTCGTAAATTTCGCCCTGCGATAGGCTGCATGCCTTATCTTTGGACGAAATTTACTTCAAAACAAGCAAATCTATCTCGCGATACTTCGCCTTAAAAATTTGTGGGCAAATTTGGGAATTTAAGGGGGCAAAATGCGACACTTTTTGACGCTAAACGACTTCGGTAAAGACGAAATTTTAGAAATGATAAATTTAGCGCGCGAGATAAAAAAAGAGGCAAAGGCGCGAGATTTCAAGCCGTATCTAAAAGATCAAAAACTGGCGATGATATTTGAGAAAAGCTCGACTAGAACGCGCGTAAGCTTTGACGTGGGGATGAATGAGCTTGGAGGACATGCGCTATTTCTAAGCTCAAGCGATATCCAGATCGGGCGCGGCGAACCGATAAAAGACACCGCGCGCGTGATCTCGCGAATGTGCGATCTCATCATGGCTCGCGTAAATCGCCACGAAACGCTCGAGGAATTTGCCAAATTTAGCCGCGTGCCCGTGATAAACGGCCTTAGCGACAAATTTCACCCGGTGCAGCTGATGGCGGACTATCTCACGATGCTGGAATTTGACGCTGGCAAATGCGTAGCCTATGTGGGCGACGGCAACAACATGGCTCACTCGTGGCTGATGCTTGCCTCTAAACTCGGCCTAGAGCTAAGAATAGGGGCGCCCGCGGGCTACGAGCCAAACGGCGAAATCCTAAATTTAGCGATGAAAAACGCTCAAATTTCGGGAGCTAAAATTTATCTAACTCACGATGCAAAAGAAGCCGTCTCGGGTGCCGACGTCGTCACTACCGACACCTGGGTCTCGATGGGGCAAGAGGCGGAAAAAGAAAAGCGTCTAAAAGACTTTGCCGGATTTTGCGTGGATGAAAATTTGATGAAATTAGCCGCGCCCGGCGCGATATTTTTGCACTGCTTGCCGGCCTACCGCGGATACGAGGTAAGCGAGGCGGTGTTTGAGGCGCACGCGGATGAGATTTTTGCCGAAGCCGAAAATAGACTGCACGCGCAAAAAGGCGTGATGGTGTGGCTTGATAGGCACCGAAACGGGTAAGTTAAGGAAGTAAATGAAAGAAAAAAATCTACAAAAAACATACGAAAAAATCGACGAAATTTCGGGCGAGCTCGGGATAAAAGAGGGCGAGAAAACGATATTTGAGATTGTGCCGACAAGCGATCCGAGTCAAATGAGCCTCAGCCTAAAAAGCGGCTCGTGGGACGGGGTGGAGCCGTGGTTTGGCATTGACGAAAATCAAAATTTGCACACGATGGTTTCGTTAAAATCGCTCTCGCAGCTCATCGAAGCCTACCGCAACGTCCAAAAGGAAAATTTCGAGCTAAGGCTTGAAAAGACGATCTGGCAAAACGTGCCGATAGATTTTGCAGACGTTTGGGTCGTGGCGATGGACGAGATACGTAAGATCGCCGCAAAAAGCAAAAAGAAAAAAAGCATCGACGTAAATTTGGAAAAACTGGTAAAGGATATCAAAAAGCAGTATCCAAATTTGTTCGTCGATATGCAAAATATAATGAAAAACGCGAGGAATAAAACGCTATGATAGATTTTGACGCTTACGTGAAGTATTCGCGCCCGGGACCGCGATACACGAGCTATCCGACCGCACCCGAGTTTAGCGATAAATTTAGCTACGAGGACTATCTGGCCGAGCTAAAAAACCGCGACGTCTCGCGCCCGCTTTCGCTTTATCTGCACCTGCCGTTTTGCCGCAGTGCCTGTTATTTTTGCGGTTGCAACGTGATCTATACGAGCAAAGAAGACCGCAAAACGCGCTATATGCAGTATCTGCAAAAAGAGCTTGATCTGCTAGCGGCAAACCTAGATACGACCGCGCCCGTGCTGCAAATGCACTTTGGCGGCGGTACTCCGACCTTTTACGGCGCGGGACAGCTCGATGAAATCATAAAAATGATAAAGGCTAAATTTAAAAATTTCTCGCCCGAGGCTGAAATCAGCTGCGAAATCGACCCGAGATTTTTAACGTCCGAGCAGCTTGACGTGCTTGTCTCTCACGGCTTTAACCGTATCAGCTACGGCGTGCAGGACTTTGACGAGCGCGTACAAAAAGAAATCCACCGCATCCAGCCCTACGAAATCACCAAAAACGCCGTGGATATGGCGCGCGCCAAGGGCATAAACTCGATAAATATGGATCTGATCTACGGCCTGCCGTATCAGACTCTAGAGAGCTTTAAAGCGACGCTGGATAAGGCTCTGACGCTGTCTCCGGATCGCCTAGCGGTATTTAACTACGCGCACGTGCCGTGGATAAAAAAATCTATGCGTAAATTTGACGAAGTGACGCTACCGAGTCCCAAAACCAAGCTTGAAATTTTAAAATACACGGCCGAGTTTTTTATCAAAAACGGCTATAAAATGATCGGAATGGATCACTTTGCAAAGCCGGGCGACGAGCTTTTTGCAGCGCTTGCTAACGGCACGCTTCATCGAAATTTCCAAGGCTACACGACCAAGGGCGGAGCCGATCTCATCGGCATTGGACTAACTAGCATCGGCGAGGGGCAAAGATACTACGCTCAAAATTTCAAGGACATGGACGAATACGAAAAAGCTCTGGATAGCGGCGTTTTGCCGTATTGCAAGGGCATTTATCTAACTGGCGACGATCTGATCAGAAAAGCCGTGATAATGAGCCTGATGAGCAACTTTGCGCTTGATATCAAGGTGGTCGAGGCTAAATTTGACATCAAATTTTTTGAGTATTTTAAGGATGATTTAATCGAGCTTAAAAATTTGAGCGAATTCGTAACCGTAACGCCCGAAAAAATCAGCGTAAACGAGACGGGCACGCTAATCATCCGCAATATCGCGATGTGCTTTGACGCGTATCTGAAAAAAATACCGGAAAATTTACGCCGATTTTCAAAGACGGTTTGACGCGAAAATGTTTAAATTTAGCGAAATTTCAGATAAATGCGTAAAATGCGGCAAATGTATCCAGGTCTGCACAATCCATCACGTAAACTCCGACGAGACGACCTCTCCGCGCGGCTTTCTGGATCTTGTGGGAGCTTACGAGCGCGGCGAGCTAAAGCTTGATAAAAACGCTAAAAATATCTTTGAAAGCTGCTTTTTGTGCACGAGCTGCGTCGAGGTCTGCCCAAACTCCTTGCGCGTGGATACGGCGATAGAAAACATCCGACGCGACATCGCGGAAAAATTCGGCATCGCATGGTACAAAAAGGCGTTTTTTTGGTTGTTGCGCCACCGTGCGGTTATGGATTTGGCGGCAAAGCTTGGCTACGTGTTTCAAAGCTGCGCGTTTAAGATCTGCGAAGGCGCGATGAGCCCGAGATTTAGCCTACCGATGGTGAAAAAAGAACGGCTTTTGCCCGCTGCTAGCAAAAAGAGCTTTTTAAACTCGCACGCCGAGTTTATCGATAACGGCGGAGAAAAAACTATCGGTGTTTTTATCGGCTGTATGGGAAACTATGCGTATACGGGCATCGGCGAGGCTCTCATTAAGATCGCGCGCGAGCTTGGGCTAAATTTAAATTTGATGAAAAAGCAGGCCTGTTGCGGCGCGCCGGCGTATTTCACGGGGGATTTTGCGACGGTCGAGGTTTTGGCAAAGCGAAATATCGAGTATTTCGAGCGACTTTTATTAAATTTAGACGCTATCATCGTGCCCGAGGCGACTTGTTCTGCGATGATGAAGATCGACTACGAGCACTTTTTCCACGCGGACGAGCAGTGGCGAGAGCGCGCAAAAGCTGTGAGTAAGAAGATATTTTTAGCGACGGAGTATTTTGAAAAATTTACGAATTTGGCTGAAATTTTGGCAAAAAAAGGCAAAAACTTAGCCTCCGTGACCTATCACGACCCTTGTCACGCTAGAAAAATGCAAGGCGTCTTTAAAGAGCCTCGCAAGCTGCTCGCTCAAAACTACGAAATAACAGAAATGAGCGATCCAAACGAGTGCTGCGGTTTTGGCGGAGTGACGATGCAGTCTGAAAAATATCACCTAAGCCGCGCGGCCGGACAAAGAAAATCGGAGATGATAAAAAAAACGGGCGCAAAGATCGTAAGCGCGGAGTGTAGCGCCTGTAAAATGCAAATTTCAAACGCGCTGCATATAGACGGCTCAGACGTGAAATGCGAGAACCCTATCGAGCTCATAGCAAGGGCGCTGGGGTAGGGTGCTCGGCCAAATTTATCGCAATTTTATTCATTGTCGTATATAATCCAAACAGTTAAATTTGCTGCAAGCAAAAAGGAGAAGCATGAAAAAAATCGTCGTTGTTTTTTTATTGCTTTGCAGCGTTTTACTCGCAAATAGCGAATATAATATCTTCGTAAGCGCATTTGGCGACGACGTAACGCAAGAATCCATAGAACGCGAGCGAGCCGATATAGAGCGTAAAGTCGCTAAGATAGACGGCGTAAAAGCCGTAGTTAGCGGCAGATTCGGTAGGTACCGCTCTATAGCGGTCAAAACGCGTGCTATGAATAAAAACGATATTAAGGTTCTGACGCAAAAGATTAAGGCGGCTGGATTTAAAGAGGCTTATGCGCTAGTCGCCAAAGAAGACGAAACTCAAACAGGCATCGTAGAGCAAAAAACAGGCGAGGAAAAACCGCCTACGAAACCGCGTTCAAAACTTAGAAAAGATTTAAAATTTAAAGAAGCTCCGGAGCCTATGGGCTAAAAAAATTACGAACCAAAGGCATGTTTTTATAAAAATAATATAAAACGCGACTATTTTTTGCAAAAGTCTTGACTTTAAGAAGAAATTGGGATATAATCCAACTTTCACAAATCAGGATGCTGGTGTAGCTCAGTTGGTAGAGCTACTGCCTTGTAAGCAGTGGGTCGGCGGTTCAAGTCCGTTCACCAGCTCCATTTCATAACAGTGTTTGACCAGAAATACCATTAAGCATTTATAATTCAAAATTAATTAGGGTGAGATACTCAAGCGGCCAACGAGGGCAGACTGTAAATCTGCTGACTATGTCTTCCGTGGTTCGAATCCACGTCTCACCACCATGCTATATGCGGGAGTAGCTCAGTTGGCTAGAGCATCAGCCTTCCAAGCTGAGGGTCGCGGGTTCGAGCCCCGTTTCCCGCTCCAGAATTTTGGAAATGAAACTGGGAGCTGTAAAATGATAAAAGTCTCTATAAATTTTTATACATTTGCTGTAGCTCTATTTTTAATTTCCTTTTAGTTGTTTATGTTTTTATATTATCTCTTATGCCAAGCGATATTACGCTCATATG
>CAUQMN010000004.1:0-14376 GCA_963518765.1 uncultured Campylobacter sp. | reverse complement strand
CAAAGTGGAGCAGAAGGGGATATGCTAAACATAGACTATCTAAATTTAAAGGCATCAAGAAAGAGAATTTCTTGCTTCATCTTGAAGAGTGTGAATTTAGATACAATAACAGTAAAGATACGAAAGAATTTATCATATTCTACTAAAGACGATAAAGAGAAAATCCGCTTAAGTTCCGTTGAGCCTAAAATATATGCCGCCTAGCTTTAACCGGGTTGTATTTACTTTTTACAACACTGTTTGTCGTTTAGCTTATGCTTTTTTAAATGACCTAATTAAACTTAAATGATTCTCTCTTATCAATTTTAATAGTTTATGATATAAGTTTTCATGCGTAGTTTACATTGCTGTTTTGTTATTTGCTATCGTTTAAGTTAATATGAAACTTAAATTTTGCAAATTCCTTAGTAAAAAACATATTTAAATCACGTAAACTATCATCATCCATCTGGATTAGTTTTAGGCGGTTTTTCTTATAAATTTTGATTTTTTTACTTTTTCTTTTTAAATATTTCGGCGTCTCAAGGCCCCAGAATTCGATATAAATATCGCTCTGCGTCAGGTAAAAATCGCTAATCATGCGTTCTTTTGTCGGAGTTTTCTTTTCGTAGATAAAATCTATTCCTCTATCAAATAGCCAATTTGCAATAATCAGCTCAGCACGACTTTTACAGTGTAGCCGCTATCGCTTTTGTATCTTGTTTGTTTGATTTTTTGTTTTTTAAATAGTTTTAAAGCCAGCAAAATGATTAAGAACAACAACAAAACGATTAAAATTTTTGAAAGATTAAAGCTCATAAACAATTTTCTCTGGAGTAAATGAAGAAAAATTAGTTTTGGTTGCGGAGGACGGATTTGAACCGCCGACCTTCGGGTTATGAGAATTATGTGCCGTAAAATTTCTTTTAAAACGCCTGTTTTTTGGGTGTTTTTTTGTTGTTTTAATCAAAGAAAGCCCTATGCTTTATTTTTTCTCCTGTTGTTTTTTCTATATGATCTTCAAGTTCATAAAATCTTTGTTCTAAATTTCTGATTCTTCTCTCTGCTTCTTTTGCTGAGTCATAGCTTTTAAATATATAGTAGATCATCGCGATCGTTATTATTATGCTTATGATTGCCTCTGCTGTTCCCATATAATACATTTGTGTTGCTCCTTTTGCCATTGCTTGATTAATTTCTTGCATACCTTTTGCCGATTCTTCCATGATTTTATTCATGTTTTTAAAGTATTCATCCATTTTTTTCTTCTTTCTCGCGTCTTTTTTTGAGCGCTTTAAATTTGATTTCTGCTATGTATAGCTCCTGATCGTTTTTGTCCAGTTCATAGAAGTATTTTAAAAATTCTGCCGCATCGCTCTCCCCTCTTTCGTATTTATATGAATTTTCGATCATTGCCATTAATCCTGGTTTTTCTCTTTCCCAGTTATATACTGTAGCTAAAGATATGTTTGCCCTTTTTGCTATTTCTTTTTTATCAAGTTTTTCATACATTTTCTAATTAATCCTTAATATTATAAATTTTTTCTATATTTTTAAATATTCTCTAAGGTTTATTACTTTATAATTATTTTAAAAATATTTGAGTTATTAGAATTATATCGAATTAGCTCAAATTTTGCCCTGAATACGGCGTTAAACTGTTCCCCGCTTGGAGTTTTACGGCATCTTCCGGCGGGTCCAATTTGCCGTAAAAATTTCTTTAAAGGAAGGTGCCATTATGGAATTAGTTGATAAAGGTTACGAATTAACCTATACGCTTGTTAAGGGACTTATTAGAAGTTCCGCTTCTGGAAAATTTGAGGGTAATGATTACTCCTCATCTGTCCGAATAACTACTGCAAATATTTATGATGTCGATAATAAAAAGACCGGTATTATAGATAGCGTTCAGCAATCCGTAGTTTTTAAAATTATTTGCCCGGACGATACTACCGCTGGGCTCGTTGGGAATGCGGTGCGTGAAAAGCTTAAAAAGGGGCCGATTGTTTTACACGGCGGTTTCCCTGCAGGCGATCAGCGTGTTATTACCGTTGCCGAGCCTTACGAATACTTTTTACTTGATTCAAAGCTTGCCGATAAAGCTTCTAAGGGGGCTTAATATGAAAAAATCTTACAACGCCGACAGATTTATTGGACTCTTTGAAAAATTTTACCGCGACTTTGAAGAGGCTGAGCGAGAATTCAGGAGCTTTGACGACGGAACGGGCAAATTTGACGCCTACTTCGATGACGTGTGCGACATCAAGGCGCAGATTAAAAATCTGATGTACTTTGTCGATTCTCGCGGTTTTAAGCTAAATATCGAAATCGAACCTAATCTTTTCTCTTAAAAGTGGCTACGGTGCGGCGCGTAGCGTGGGAGCAAGGGTTCCCGCGCCGCCGCACATAACAGGGTCGCAGGGGGAGCCGAATTTTTACGAGATTTCGAGTAAAAATGTCGGGTTCGCTCCCCCCGCCATTCGCTGACTGTTTCGGCAAAGCCTGATTTGTTCCAGATTTTGCCAAAGTAGTACGCGTCTGCTTTAAATTTCACTCTAAGGAGTTTATCATGAAAAAGATGCTTAGCGCTTTTGCTATGTTCTTTGCGTTTTTCGCCTCGCCTATGTTTGCCGCGGTTACCGTGGATACTACTACGGGCGCAGTTAGCGGAACTCTTGACGTTACGCCTTTCCTTTCTATGTTTGGCGTTATTATAGTTGCCGTTTCGGTTATGTGGGCCGCTAAACGAGCTTTGGGACTTATTTCCAAATAAGCCGCTTACCCCGGTTCCCCGGGGAAGCTTTTAAAAAGGTTTAGCGTGTACGACTTTATAAGCATATCTTCTTTGACTGTTTTTATTTACGGATTATTCGGCGTTATCGTCGTATTTCTCGGAGCAGTCGGCGGACTTTCTTATGCCCTAAGTCTTTTTAAGAGTTTGGATTAAGCCTCATCATGTATGATTTGCATTTATCTTTAGATCAATATCATTTCCTTATGAGCCTTAGCGGAATCCTTTGCGGCTTTATTTTATGTTTATTTGTTTTTCTCATCGTTAGTAAACTTTAGGCTGATCCATACTCTCAAAAAAGAAAAGGAGCTTTTAGCATGTCAATAGGCGTATTTACCGTTACGGGCGTTCTTAGCTTTGATTACTTCTTTTCCATTATGGTCTGGTTTATGCTTATTTGCTTACCTGTCTTTGCGGGCTTAGTCCTTTTTACGAAAAAGGTATTGTAAAAGGCCGTCCCATGCAAAGCTTGATAAAAATCCCCCTACTTCTTATTTTTCTTTGTATAGGCGCTTTTTCTGATACTCGTTTCGTAATATATGCTGAAAACAAAGGCGAATTTAAAAGGACAAATTTGGAGTCTATGGGTTCCGGCTATTATAAAGAATTTGCAAACGGCAAATATACATTTTATAAGGCTAGGGGATATTCTATCGAGTCTGGTTATTTCTTTGACTCTGATACTGGCATATCAGACGGTATTTATCGTGATCAAAACGGAAATTTTTTCGTAGTTGATAGCGCAATATCTTTAGATACTTACTGCGATAACGGTTTTACTTTTAGGGCTTTGCGTCTCGTCGAGTGCGCATCTAGCCCAGTAGGTAAAATAAGAAATCATATTCAGGGCAGAAATTCTACAAAAATGATTCTTGACATAGTAGCCCAGTGCAATGCCGACGAAGATTTTAACACCGATACCAAACAGTGCCAAAAATGCCCCGACGGCCAGTCGTGGAATCCTTCTACCAATAGCTGTTTTAACGACTGTTCTGATCTAAATAAAAATAAATACGGTTTTACTGACGGTTCTTGTGCCGATTGTAGCGGCGAGAAGGAATCTTTCGACGTTAAAAAGTGTTATTGCAATTTTATCGGTTCTAGTCCCAGATTGCAAAATATTGAGCTTATACAAGGGGATTTTCGTTTTACTAGTTGCACTGACGGTTCTCAGTTTTGGTATAAAATTCCAGGTACCCCAGACGTCGATAATAATAAAACAAAGCCTGATTTAAAAAATCCAAGTCCTGGCGGCAATGGTACTAAACCTGACGATCCGAATAACCCGAATCAAGGAGGAGGTAGCCAAGGCGGAAATCAGGGTGGAAATAACGGCGGCAATCAAGGAAATAATACGAATCCAAATCCCGATCCTAAACCAAATCCAAAGCCGGGTAACGGTAATACGACAAATACGAATAATGACGGCAATAACAACGGCGGCGGCGGAAATAACTCAAATGGCGATAATCTTAAATTTACGCCCGATGGATCGGCCGATAAGTACGAAAAGGATATAAACGATTTTGCAGGTAAATTCAAAGATGCCGCGGGCGGTATAGTCGGGGAATTTGGTAACTTTAAAAAAGGCGTCGATCAGTTGATAGCAAATATTGAGGGCAAAGGAATAAAGGACGTAAAATCCCAGGCTATCCCGTCGTCTTGCCCTAGGGAATTTACTGTAGATATGTTTGGAAATAGCTATGTTATTAAAATTGATTATTGTAAATACATAGCTCCTGCGGCGAACGTGCTTTACTATATTTTTTATATTCTTTTTTTTCTAGCGTTTTTGCTAGGCGTTTATAAGACTGTTTTGTTTTTGATTTAAGGATTATTAAAGATGCCTGCTATACTTTCCGCTATTGCTTGGTTTTTTAGATTTTTCATAGCCGAAAAAGCCGTAAATTTAGCTTTAAAATTTGCAAGTCTTGGTTGGTTGGTTACTTTAAACGTGGCGATTATGGCCGCTTTTATCGCTTACGGCGGAGCGGTTTTAAAGTTGATACTATTCGTCTATGAAAAAACCAATCAGCTTATAGATTTCGTTAACGGTTTTTCTACCGGCGGCGATACGGTTACCGCTTGGGTTATGGACGTCATTAAGACGTCCGGTATATGGAACGCTTTTGTCGACGTATATCATATATTTTCGGTTCCTATCGTTTCTATATTCGTTATTTTTGCGGCCAAACTAGGGCTAAAGATTGTCCATGGTATGCGTAATACCTTAGTAACCTACTTTATCGCAAAGATGTCGTAATGATTACGTACTTAGTCGGCAACCCCGGAAGCGGCAAGACTTATTACGCGGTCTTTGAGATTTACAGGCTATTTTTGTTTAAGCCGCAAGATAACTTCCTAAATAAATTTATAAAGCAACCAAAGCCCAAAGAGTATAGCTATTGCTATACCAATATCGATGGATTTAAATTTGATCTACACGAGAAATTTATAAAATTCGATTTTGATAAATTTTATTCCGATATGTCTATACTTTATGATCTTTACGTCTCTAAGGTGGACGACGCGGTGCTTAATGAGCGTGCAAAGGAGCTAAATTTAAGCGGGTGCTTGATAATTCTGGATGAGGCTCACAATTTTTTAAATGCTAAGGGCGATCCGGTGCTTATATGGTGGGTTACTTATCATCGTCATTTATACCAGGATATTTATCTTATTACCCAAGATCTGAGCTTTATAAGCAATGAATATAAGCGTATAGCCGAGTATTTTTTATGCGCTGTGGATAGCGCGAAGAGGCTGTTTAAGAATAAATTTCGTTATATCAAATATTCAAGCTACAAACTTTTTAAAAAGGATGCGCTGGAAGCCTTAACTATTCCTTATCTTAAGGAAGTCTTTGATTTATATCATTCCGGGCAAGACGGTTCTCAAAAATCTTTCGTTCGTCAATTTATCTATATAGGCGTATTTTTATTCATATTGTTGGTTATTTTGTTTTTTCTTTTTGTACAGCAGTTTAATCCGGACGTTTCCGAAACTCGGCCAGACCTTGAGTCTCCGGGTGCTCAAATTTCTAAATTAAATTCTAATTCTCGCTCCGCACACCAAACCAAACCTACCCCGCAAGCCAAAGATAAACCTAGCCAAACTTATATTTATGATATTTCTTGTATCGACGATGTCTGTAATTTTAAAAATGAAAAATATACTTTTCCTTACGGTTTTATTTCTCACGCTATTTCAGGCTCTAAGCCTTTGTATTTTTACTCTACGACTAAAAGCAAATATATGACTGAATATTTTATCGTCCTGGGTTCGGACGTTATCGAACCCCTAAAACAAATATCAAATTCTTATAAAGGTGCCGTAAATGAAAAATCTAGCAAAGATATTCCTGGTCCTAGTATTTTTAAATAGTTGCTTTTTAAAAGCCGAGATGATCTATACTGATCTTGCAAGCTTTGCCCAGCTCGCAAGTAAGTCCAGCAATATAACCATAGTAACCGACGACAGCATCGACGGTAGCTATTACTATTTTATCTTTCAGCAAGAGACAAATTTAAGTTTGCCTATGTTTCAAAAGATGCTCGAGTCAAAAGGCTTATACCTTTACAAGCAAGGTAATTTTTATTACGTAACGGATAAAAAGCTGCCTAGTCTTGATCTTCGCCGTATCGATTTAAGCAACTACGTTTTAGACGATGTGCAGCGCATAATCTCAAATTTCGAGATTAACGCCACCTACTCTAAATCCTCTAATTCCGTTTTTTTCCGCGCCGACGAGCATATCTACGATCAAATCAAAGACGCAGTAAAGAGTATAGATAAGCAGCTCGAGCAGGTGCAGTTTAAGCTTACCATAACCGAGACCAACCTAAAAGGCATCAAAGACCGCGGTACAAAGCTTCAAAGCCTGCTTAAGCCTCTTAATCACGGCGATTTAGCTTATTATATAAATTTAATCACTTCGCCCTATACTACTAATTCAAATATCGTAAGAAACGATAGCGAGGGGTTTTTCGGCGTTTTAAATTTTCTTGATACCCACGGTCTTACTAAAATTATATCTAGTCCTTTTTTGACGGCCAAAAATCACACCGAAGTTTATTTTAGCGCGGTGCAGAATATCCCTTATCTGGTGCAAAATTCTCAAACCTCGGCAACTCAGACCACGACGCAGAATAGTTATGAATACAAAGACGTTGGCCTTAAAATCACTCTTAAGCCTGTGATTTTAAAAGATCACGTGGATTTTGATTTACACCTTATTTTGGAGGATCTTTTATCAAGCTCAAACACCCTAACCCCCACGACGTCTAAAAAAGAGCTTAAAAGCTCGTATTCTTTACGGCGCGGCGATGTTTTGGTGCTTTCAGGTATCAACAAGACCAACACCGTAAAACAGCGTAACGGCATCCCCGTTCTTAAGGATATTTTTATTTTAAAATATCTGTTTTCGGTGGAGCAAGACCAAGATATAAGCAGCGTCGTAACCTTAACGATACAAGTGATCTAAATAGATAATACAAGCGGAGCGGAAACTGAGCGGAGCGCGGAGCGCCCGCGAAGTAACGCGCCGCCTTGTCAATCTAATAAAAAACTGTTACCTTTAAGGTTGGGCGTGTTTGGAATATCTAAATTAGACCGGATTCAATGTCAAGAAAAGCTAGAAAATCAAAAAGCCTATATGCGAAGCTTTAGCTTTGTCAATGACCTCGGAGAGGTTAGAAACTTATTAGATTTTTCTATGTCCGCAAATTTAAGTCGCAAGTATTACGCAGAGGTAGCAAACCGCGTAAATACCTTCGGCTCGTTTGCGATAGATTACGCTCAGCGTCCGGTATTTTTAACTATCACGCTAAACGGTTGCTTTCGCGGCGCGCTTGCGGGCGATTATTCTAAATTTAGGGATAAAGATATGAAATTTTTGCCGACCGAAGTTAAATATAAGGTTAGGCAAGGCTCAGCGCTCACTATCGGCGACTTATGCGCGATATTAAATTATCAGTGGCATTTGCTTATTATGCGTTATAATCGCCATTTTAAAGGCGTCACTAGGTCTTACATCAGGTGTTTTGAGCCGCATAAAAAAGACGGCGTGCCGCATATTCATGCGCTTTTGTTCGTGCCGGGGCATACTATTGATTTTTTGAGACGAATCTATAAAGATATTTTTTATGCTCCTCAAAATTTACGGGTTAACGCTATTTCGCGCGAACAAATAGCAAACGGCGAAACAAACGGTTTTCAGACGAGTATTAATAATCCCGCCGGCTACGTGATGAAGTATATTCAAAAGACTTTCATAAATTTTAATCAGACCGAAGAATTAGACGATCTTGCTGCGTGGTACGTTAAACACAAGGTAAGGCGATTTTTAACGTCTCGTAGTAATGTTCCTCTTTGGGTATATAGAAAAATTAATTTTATAGTTACTATGCAGGATTTTTATCATTTAAACAATTTTAAAAACGATCATGATAACGTGCTAGAGTGGGATAAGGCTAGCGATTATATATACATTAATATCCCCGAGCGTAAGGAGGTTATCATTTATGACAACGGCAGGCTGGAGCATTATGCCTGCGATAGGCTTATAAATAGTTATGACCGTAAAAAACCCCCTCAAAAATCAACTTCTCAAAGTATAAAACCCGAGCTTGACGTCTGGGTAGATGCCTGGTATGTACGCGAGGGAGAAAAAATCAAACGCGAAGCAATGAAAAAGCGCGGCGAGTTTAAAAAACCGCCTTTATGGATGAAAAATTACGAGCTATATAATTATTACTCAAAGCTTGATAAGAAAAATTGCAATATACAGCACCTTGCCTACGTCGAAAATATAATGCTAGATCGTGGGTTAAATTCGTTTACTAAGAAAAATGAGAAACACGATTTAAATAATCTTGACCTCGAGGACTTTATCGAGCGTGATTTAAGGGAGTATGAATTTTAATGACTCTTAACGAGCTTTTTAAAAATTATATCGAATACTATGAGCTTATTTTAAGCCCCTCTACGCTTAAAAGTGACATTGCTACGTATCAAAAGCACTTCAAAGACGGGTTAGGTTTGATGTGTGTCGAAAAAATAAATTTCATCGACGTGCAGAAATTTTGTAACGAGCTTATCAAGCGAGATTATAAAATCAAGACCGTTAAAAATATTCTAGCAAAGCTAAAGGTTATTTTTAAGCTTGCTTTAAAACTCGAGATAATAAATAAAAATCCTTGCGATTTCATCGAGCTGCCTAAATTTGATAACAAAAGATACTTTGATTACAGCGTAGCGATTCAAAAGAAATTTATAAAAGCCATTTCGGAAAATAAAGAGCCTAACGCTGATATATTCTTTTTTCTCTTGCACGGAAGAAGAAAAAACGAAGTATTGAGCCTTAAATTTAGCGATATAAACTTTAAAACCAGGACTTACACTATCCCGTTTAAGATTAATAAAGCAAAGCGCGACATGGTCTATAAGATGAGTGATGAGCTTTACGATAGGCTTTATAAACGATATATAAAATTTAAACGTTGTGGCCTAGTCGATGATTTTGTGTTTAAAAATCCTATGACAAACTCAAAGTATCAGGACTTACGCAAGAGTTGGCGATCACTACTTAGGCGCAATTCTTTGCCTCTTATAAGGCTGCACGATATCCGGCATTTAATTGGCACGTATTCGATTAATTATTTAAAAATGCCTATCGAGCAAGTATCTTTTACGCTTGGCCATACAAATATCATTACTACGCAAAAATACATCACGGCCAACGTAAGAAAATCTAAAGAAACTATCGAAATATTATTAAGTTCCGTTTGATTTTTGATCGTCGCGTCTGCCGCGGTGCTATCTCGCGTGTAGGTTTTTTTATAAAAATTAAGCAAAAGTTAAGTTCTAGCGTGCGTTTTAAGAGGCGATCGGAAAGCGGCGTGTGTGTTTCATCCTTGTAAATTTGATGTTTTTCGTCTTTTTGTATCTCGTCGCGTCTGCCGCGGTGTTTGCTTGCGCGTAGGTTTTTTAGAATAAATTAAGCGTTTTAAAAAGCGGTCTTAAATACCGATAAAATGGGGTTTTGGTTGCGGAGGACGGATTTGAACCGCCGACCTTCGGGTTATGAGCCCGACGAGCTACCACTGCTCTACTCCGCGATGAAATTTGAGTGGATGGGGTAAGAGGATTCGAACCTCTGAATGATTGGACCAAAACCAATTGCCTTACCGCTTGGCGATACCCCAATATCTGTAAAAAAGAAAGGTGATTATATATATTTTTACCTTATTTGTCAAGCTTTTTAGCAAATTTTTGCCGTTTTTTAAAGTTTTTCCATAAAAGCCGTGCTGTATGAGCCGTTTAGGCGTCTGTTTATATCGTCCTGCCAGCTTGCAGGCAGCGCTTCTAGCGCTCTAAATTTAGGCAACAAATCCAAATTTTCGCTTGGATTTAAAAACAGTTTATTTATCTGCATTACGCTTAGAGCATTTTCGTTTTTTTGCAAGATCTCTACCTCGCAGCCGGCCTTACACGACCCGTTTTCAAGCACCTTGTAGTACCAGCCGGTTAATCCAGTGGCAAAAATCTCTTTGGCCAAATTTGCATTCCCCCAGCGTTTTGCGAGCTTAAAACACGGTTTTCTAGGCTGAGTTACTTGTAGCACTAGCGAGCCGATTTTATGCACATCGCCTACGTTTACGGTAGTCTCATCCAGCCCGCTAACGGTCAAATTTTCGCCCATCGCGCCTAACGGCAAATTTTTAAGCCCAAGATAAGCTTCCCACGCGGGGTAGTTTTCTAGCGAATTTGCAAACACGGCTTTATTTACGCCGCCGTGATGCTTAGTGTCGGCCACCTCGTCGCCCTCAAAGCCAAGCTCGCCCGCGTAGATTTCGCCCGTTTGGGCATTTTTAAATATCGCCGAGTGCCATGCCTTGCCCAGCTCGTCCGTAGCCGCCACGCTACCATACTGCCTTGCTTTACCTATCAAAAGCGCTTTTAGAAATGCCATCTTGCCCTCACGCCACGTTTTGCAGATTTAGCTGAACTTGCTCGCCCTCATCGTTAAACTCAAACCTAACCGCCCTAGCCCCGAAGCTCTTTGCGATCGCCTCGAGCGTGTCGCGCGCAGACTTGTGGATCTTGGACTGAAGCTGGTTTATCAGGCGCACGGACATCTTTTCGACCTCTGCGCGGGCCTCCTCGATGAGCCTGTTTTTATCCTCCTCGCTAAAGCTGCTACCGAAAAATCCGTTTAGCGAATCAGGCAACAAAAACGGGATAAATTTGCCATTTTTCTCGTCGTAAAATTTCATATTTGCGATCGAAAATTTGTATTTGCAAGGCGGCATCTTGATGAGATACTCCTCGCTCGCGACATTTACGATCTCTAGGCGCGGACTCGTTAGGTCGTAGATGAAATTTATCTCAAACTCAAATATCATCGAGAGCTTTTTCTCGCTCACAAGCCAGCGCAGATACTCCTTGCCAAAGTTGCCGAATGCATGGTCGGTCTTAGTCACGATCTCTTTGCTATAGACCTGAAAAACGGATAGCTCGCCGATGGATTTTAGCTGCGATATCTCGGTGCTAATCTGCGTCGTAGCGGGCTTTTGCGCGGTTTTTAAGGCTTTATTAAATCTAAAAATCGTAAATACGCAAATCGCCAGCAAAATCGCTAAAATAAGGCTCGTAACATCTATCATCTTTGCTCCTTTAAAAGGCGATTTTAGCGAAATTCGTTAAAATAATCGTTAAATTTGAGTTCAAATTTAACCGCCTAAAACACCTGAATAAATTTAAAATCATGCTCTCTAAGCACTTTTTTGATTAGTTCTTGGTGGTCTTTGCCCTTGGTTTCGAGCGTGATCGTGATATTAGCGTCGCCGTACTCCAGGCTCGTGGAGAAGCGGTCGTAGTCGATCTTTACGATATTGGCGCTAGCTATCTTTAGGCTATCGGTTAGGCTCATGAGTGCACCGGGTTTGTCGATAAGCGTGATTTGTAGCGCCATCTTGCGGTGGGATTTGATGAGACCCTTTTCGATGATGACGTTTAGCATTTGCACGTCGATATTTCCGCCGCTTAGCACGATGCCGATACGCTCGCCGGCTTTAAATTTGACCTTGTTGTGCAGGATACTAGCTACGCCGACCGCGCCCGCGCCCTCGACCACGATCTTTTGCGTCTCGAGCAGGAACAAAATCGCGTTTGCGATCTCCTCGTCATCGACCTGCACGAACTCGTCCACGCACTCTAGGATATTTGCCAGCGTCGTCTCGCTCGCGTCTCGAACCGCGATACCGTCGGCGATCGTGCGAACGCTTTTTGAGTTTATGCTTTTTTTAGCGCTAAAGCTGTTAAACATCGCAGGCGCGCCCTTTGCGCTCACGGCGACTACGCGGATGTCTGGGTTTACTTGTTTTACGCAGCTTGATATGCCGCTGATTAGCCCGCCGCCGCCGACCGGTACGATGATAGTCTCAAGCTCGGCCAGATCGTCAAGCATCTCAAGCCCTACCGTGCCCTGCCCGGCCATCACGTACTCGTCGTCAAACGGATGGATAAAGCTCATGCCCTGCTGCTTGGCGTACTCTACGGCGTAGGCGTAGGCCTCGTCGAAGTTATCGCCCTTTAGGATAACCTCGGCACCTAGATCTTTGGTGCCTAGCACCTTTAAAAGCGGCGTGGACTCGGGCATCACGATAGTAGCCGGCGTTTTAAACTCTCTAGCCGAGATAGCCACGCCCTGGGCGTGATTGCCCGCACTTGCTGCGACGACGCCTTTTTTGCGCTCATTTGGGCTTAAATTTGCGATTTTATTATACGCGCCGCGGATCTTGTATGCGCCCGTGCGCTGGAGGTTTTCTTCTTTTAGATAAATGAGCGCGCCGCTTGCGAGGCTTAGTTTTGCGCTGTAGGCAAAGGGAGTCTTATACACGAAGCCGCTTATCGTGCGCTTGGCTTGGATTATTTTATTTAAATTTTACTTTTCGTCGTTTTGCTCGCGCGTTTATTTACCGTATTTTTGCTTACGTTTTCTTTATTTTTATTTATATTTTCGTTTTTTGGCATTAACCGCTACGTTTACGGCGCTACCTCAAAATCGCGCATTGCTGTCAAATTTAGCCTAAATCAAGCCTTTGAAGCTCGATTTTTATACACTTATCCTGTACGAAATTTATCCCGTTTTCGCGCGCGATTGCTCCTGCGGCGCCATTTGTTATACCAAGCTGCAACCACAGCGTTTTCACGCCTTTTTTGACGGCGTCCTTTACTAGCTCGCTAGCAAACTCGCCCTTTCTAAACATCACGGCGATGTCGATATCTCCCTCTATTTGGGTCAAATTTCTATAAACCTTGCGCCCTAAAATTTCATCAAATTTTGGATAGACGGGAAATACATTAAATCTGCGCTCGATGAGAAATTTCGCCGTCTCGTTGCTAGGTTTGCTCTCATCTGGACTAAGGCCTACGACCGCGATATTTTTAGCGGAGGATAAAATTTGCCTTAAGTCGCTAGGCATTTTTACTCCTTAAAAGCACGCCGCACTCGATGTGAGCGGTGTTTGCAAACTGATCAAACACGGCAAATTTAACCGCCTCATGCGTCGCGGCAAGCTGCGCTAGATCGCGTTTTAGACTCTGCGGCGAACAGGAGATGTAGATGATATTTTCGTAGTTTTTGATGAAATTTATCACGCTCTCATCAAGTCCGGCGCGCGGCGGATCGACCAAAACGTGCGAGAAGTCGTAGCTAAAGATATCAAGCTCTCTTAAGCGGTTAAACTCTCGCTCGCGCCCAAATGCGCTTATGAGCTCCTCGGCGCTCATTCGCAAAAATTTGATGTTATTTATGCCGTTTAGCTCGCAGTTTTTAAGGGCATTTGCGATCGAGCTTTTGGATATCTCTGTCGCCAAAACGCGCTTAAATTTTTCCGCTATCGGGACGGTAAAGTTGCCGTGTCCGCAGTAAAGCTCGAGTAGATCCGCGCCGCGCTCTACGCAGCTCTTCGCCCATGCGACCATCTTTTCGTTTACGGCGGTGTTTGGCTGGATAAAAGCTCCGTCACCAAATGTAAATTCGTAAATTTTACCGCCGATATTTAGGCTATCAAGCAAATTTAACTCGCCGCTTAGCAGCTTTTGTCCCTTTGCCCTTGCTGCTATCGTTACGCGGTGACCGGCGAGCTCGCGTGCTAAGCTTTCTATCTCGCTCTGCTCGGCCTCGCCTAGGCGCTTATGATAGAGCAGCGTCGCTAATATCCCGCTCGCGCACGAGATAAACTCGGCGCCAAACAGCCTCTCTTTTAAAATTTGATTTTTAGTAAGCTCTTCAAGCAAACGCGACATCAAATTTGCGATAGGAGAGGCTACTTTTGGGCATTCGTCTATAAAAATACGCTTAGTTTTAGCGCCGTGCATCGTGTATCTAAGCTCCTCGCCGTCGCGCCAGACCCCAAACTCCGCCCTAGTGCGGTAAGCGGCACTCTGCGAGGCGAAAAACTCAAATTCGCCGCTATAAAACGGCTCAAATTCGCACCTTATAAAATCAGTTTTAAATTTAACCTGCTCCTCGTAAGGCATATCAAGAGTGCAACTACCGCACTCTCCTAAAAATTTACAAAACTTACCGGGCAAATTTA
>CAUQMN010000003.1:0-15110 GCA_963518765.1 uncultured Campylobacter sp. | reverse complement strand
TTTGAAAAATTATTTCGACGAAAAGGACATGGGCATCGAGCATGCGCTACTGCCCGAAAAAGGCCTCGTAGTCCCTGGCGACGTCATCATCGGCGCCGATAGCCACACCTGTACGCACGGCGCACTGGGAGCCTTTGCCACGGGTATGGGCAGCACCGATCTAGCCTATGCGATGATAACCGGCAAAAACTGGTTTAAGGTGCCGCCGACTATCAAAGTGATCTTTCGCGGCAAGCTAGACCGCCACGTCTACGGCAAGGACCTCTTCCTAGAGATCATCCGCCGCATCGGCGTGGACGGCGCGCTGTATAAGGCGCTGGAATTTACGGGCGAAACGATAGATAGCCTCGACATGGACGGGCGTTTTTCGATGTGTAACATGGCGATCGAGGCCGGCGGCAAAAGCGGCATCATCGCGGTCGATGAAACAACAAAAGAGTTTTTAAAAGGTAAAAATTTACGCGCCGAGCCGAAGCTGCACTACTCTGACGAGGGCGCGAACTACGAGCAAATTTTAGAAATCGACGTTAGCAAGCTCGATCCCGTGATCGCCTATCCGTTTTTGCCTAGCAACGGAAAAAGCGTGCGCGAAGCGGTGAAAGACGATATCGCCATCGATCAGGCCTTTATCGGTAGCTGCACAAACGGCAGGCTAAGCGATCTACGCATCGCGGCTGAAATCCTAAAAGGCCGCAAAGTAGCGCGCAAAACCCGCCTCATCATCACGCCTGCAACGCAAAAAATCGCCTTGCAAGCGCAAAAAGAGGGGTTGATGGATATTTTCGCGGAAGCGGGAGCTGTCGTCTCAAACCCGACCTGCGGCGCGTGCCTGGGCGGATATATGGGGATTTTAGGCGTCGGGGAACGCTGCGTGAGCACGACAAATAGAAACTTCGTCGGCCGTATGGGCGATCGCACGAGCGAGGTGTATCTGGCGAACTCGGCCGTAGCGGCGGCTAGCGCCGTCGCAGGCAAAATCGCCGATCCGCGCGATCTTTAAAATTTGACGGCTTGTCTTTTTCCGCTATACTGCGTTGAAATTTAAATTTTAAGCTCGGCAGACCATTCGTCTAGCCTACGCTTAAAATTTAAATTCCGCCTTGTCTAGCAAAAAAATACAGCGCCTTATCGTTTTACGTTCAAATTTAAAAACTTAAATTTAATCAAATTTGAAAATTCGGCCTCAAAATTTTATCCACCGAGACCCGCGACTTGAAAACGTTAAATTTAAATTTTCGGCGCGACAGCACCAGATAAAACTGCGCATAGCGCAGCAACCTCTCGCGTGCAGTGGGGTTAGAGAGGGCTTGGGAGAGGAAGGGGCGACGCTTCGTAAGTAGAAACCCCTTCCGCCTCCAAAGAAAAAGAAAAGTCGGATATAAAAGAGAACTCTTTTGCTTCGCAATTGCAAAGCAGAGCGCTATTCAAGTCACTTCCCTCTTAACGAAGAAAATAAAAATTAAACACAAGCAGCATTAAACCAAATTTAGTGTCATCAAGGTGCAGGTTTTGGCGAGCTAAATTTTAAATTTTAGACAAATTTATCACAGTTAAATTTAGAAACCCTTTATTGCTATAATCTGATATAGCAAATATGCACTTGCAAAACAAAAATTTAAAATTTGGAACGTCTTTTGCTTTATTTGGCTTAAATTTCACTTTTTACAAAGGATAAACTATGATGAGATCGCTATGGGCAGGCGTTACCGGACTGCAAGCTCACCAGATCGCTATGGACGTCGAGGGAAACAACATCGCCAACGTAAACACCGTCGGCTACAAATACAACCGCGCAAATTTCGACGACCTTATTTATCAACAGTCGCGTATCGCTACCTCACCGCAAAATCAGCACGGAGGCGTAAATAACATGGAGGTGGGTCTAGGCACTCAGATAAACTCCACGACGAGAATTTTTAAGCAAGGCTCTTTGCAAACCACCGACAAGCAAACCGATATTGCGCTTCAAGGCGACGGATTTTTCATGGTTAGCCCGGACGGCGGCAAGACCACCTACTATACTAGAAACGGCGATTTTTCAAGGGATAGCGAGGGTAACTTTGTCGATAACGGCGGAAATATCGTGCAAGGTTGGATGAGGGACGAGGTTACGGGCGAGATAGATCCGACCAGACCTCTTAGCGATATAAAGATACCCACCGGCCTAACCGTACCTGCGCGCGCCACGACGAATATCGCTCTAAAGGGAAATTTAGACAGCGGTAACGACGTAGGAAATAAAAAAATACCTATCTACCAACTCGATCAGTATCACAACTGGGTCGATACTAATAAAGACGGCATCAAAACCGACACAGAAAGACACGAAGAAAACAATATCGGCGAAAATAGATTTTACGTAAATAGACAAGGCGAGCAGAGGATGACCGAGCGCGGAGCCGATCTTGGCGTTTTATTTAACAATGCCGGCGACGCGTATAATCTACGCACGGGGCAGGGTATCTGGGTCAGCTACGCAGACGCCAAAACTAGAGCCATGGACGTAGGCGCTAGAAACGACGGAACCTTTGCTGCGCCTAAAAATTTGAACGTAAATTTAAACGGCGAGACTATAGTGGCAACGGTAAATAGCGTAAGCGAGCTAGCTACGGCTATAAATCAAAGATATAGCAAAACGGGCGTAGAAGCTAGCGTCATAAACGGCAATCAACTAGTTCTAACTAACAGAAACAACCTAGGCACGACCGCAAGCTCTAGAAACATAAAAATGACCGTAAATAGCGGCGATACTATCGGCGGGGACTTCGTAGATACTAAGGTCATAACCGCGTACCAATACACATACAATAAAACCCGCGTTAGCGCGCTACACACATACGACGATGCTATGGCTAGAGAGGTAACGACTACCGAGGATTTGCGTGAAGCGATGCAAAAAGACGCTAGGTTGTTTACCAACTACGAGGGTAGAAACGTAGATAATCCTAACGGCGCGCTCAAAGCCGGGCGCGAACTAACGACGGCCGCGACGGCGGTAACGACTGCGCTACCTAGCGATACTGCTTTAGCGACTGCTGTAACGAACGCAAATACCGCTACTACGGCTTTAGCAGCGGACCCCGGTAACGCCGGTTTAAGAACCGCTTACGATACGGCAATCACGGCTCTAAATACCGCTATGGATACAGCGGTAGCGGCTAACCCGACTAACGCCGCTCTAGCCTCCGCAGTAGCCACGGCTAAAAAGGCGATCGCATCTTTTACCGATACCGTAGACGCCACCAACTCAAAAACGGCTCTTGATGCAGCGAAAACGGCTCGCGATACCGCAAAGGCCGCTCTGGACGCAGACCCTACGAATGCTACCAAACAAGCTGCATTTAACGCCGCCCAAGCTGCCTACGATACCGCCAAAAACGCCTACGACGCGGCATACGCTAAGGCGTTTAAGAACTACAACAAAAACGACGGCGTGGAGATAACCGTGAACGAGCACGGTCAGTTTCAGGTAAAAAATCCTAGCGGAGACGCCTTTAACTCCGACGACGGCGATGCCACAGACGCAACGGGCGGCGGCACGACGAACAACGCAGATACGGGCATGGACGATCATAATATAAATTTAGCTATCACTGGTCTAACCAATGCCGCCAACAACGTAACCGAAAACGTTAAATTTACGGCATCTATGGCTCCGCTCTCAGGTTCGTTAAGCTCCGGAGACGCCGCAAGAGTAACCGATAGCCTAAATATGGCGGCTCATAGCTCTAGCACCGATATCTACGACAGCCTAGGCACGAAACATAACGTCAAGATGGACTTCGTAAAACGCGGTTATACAGAAAACGGCGGAACGGAGTGGACGATGGTGATCCAGGTGGCCGAACCAAATCAAATAAGCACTACAGAGCCTAAAAACGTGATAACCGGTTACGTGAGATTTAACCCGGACGGCTCGTTAGCGACGTATAGTCCGGCTAGCATTACCTTCGGCGCGCAAAACGGCTCGTCTATCGGTCAGCATATCGAGCTAAAATTCGGTACTACGCAGACCACCGACGGACTAACCAGCACCGATAACAACTCAAGCACCTCCGACATCAGCCAAGACGGATATGCTAGCGGCGAGTTACACGGGCTAAGGATAGACGGAGCAGGCACTCTCATAGGCTCTTTTACCAACGGTAGAAGCCTAGGACTGGCGCAAGTGGGCGTGGCTAAATTTGCAAATAACCAAGGCTTAGCCGGCGAGGGCGGAAATTTATTTTCCCGCACGGCAAACTCGGGCGATCCGATCATCGGCGCGGCTCAAACTGCCGGACGCGGTAAAATTTCGGCCTCGAGTCTTGAGATGAGTAACGTCGATCTATCTCGCTCGCTAACTCAGCTCATCGTCGTACAGCGCGGCTTTCAGGCTAACTCAAAGACGATAACCACTAGCGACGAGATGCTAAATACGCTGCTTCAGTTAAAATAAATTTAATTCTTAGGGCGGGTAAAACCGCCCTAGCTTTATAAAATATGCTATACTCGCTTAAAAATTTAGGATAAAATATGCAAAAAAAAGAAGAAGAAATCAAAAAAGAGATAAAAGAAAAATTAAGAAAAGTCGTCTTAAATAATCCTAAAATAAAAGCAATTTACGAGCGGCTAAAAGATAAATGATCTACCCCGATATAAAAGACGCGGTAGAAATACATAACGACGTCATCGAAAATATAGGCGGCAAAAGCGGCTATAACGAAGCTAGTATCGGTTATCTGGCTTCTGCTTTGGAGCACGTTAGAAATGATGAATTTTATCCGGATTTTTTAGATAAAATAACTCATATCGTATTTTCGTGCGTCAAATTTCATCCTTTTTTAGACGGCAACAAACGAACCGCCATACAGCTTGGGATATATTTTTTAGAATTAAACGGAATGGAAGGATACTTCGTACATTTTGCGAGCATTATGGAAGACGCGGTAGTAGATCTGGCGGACAACAAAATCTCTAAAGACGAGCTAAAAAATATTATCTCAAATATCATCTACTAAAATCAAATTTTTATCGATTTTTAGCTAAATTTAGTGCTAAATTTAACCAAAAGAGTCAAATATGCAAATAACGCTTCTAAACTACACCCCGCTAAACATCTGCTCGCACGCTATCCGCACATGCTGGCAAAGCTTCGAAAAAGGCGACAATGGCGGCGAAAAAGACGTTGAGCTGATTGAGCGCGTCGGCAATAAATTTAAACACGCCAGCACGCTAGAGCACCTCTCCTACAACTTCTACATCCAAGGCATCTCGCGCGCCTTGCTGCAAGAGCTGGCCCGTCACCGCGTAGCAAGCCTCAGCGTCAAATCAACGCGATACACGCTAAAAGAGCTAAAAAAAGAGCTCAAATTTGAGCTTGGCGACTTTGAGCGAGCGCAGAAATTTCTCGTGCTAACGGGCGACGAAACGGTCGATAACGCAAGCATCAAAGCGCTAGAAAACCTGCGCGAAATCCTTGCAAACACCACAAAAAGCCTCGACATCGTCAAATACTGCCTACCCGAGTGCTACAAAACCGAGCTCACGTGGAGCGTAAACGCGCGCAGTTTACAAAATTTCCTCTCGCTTCGCAGCTCAAAATCGGCGCTTTGGGAGATCCGCGGGCTAGCACTTAAAATTTACGACGCCTTACCGAACGAGCATAAATTTATATTTGAAAGCTGCGTAAATCAAGAAACGCAGCCTAAATAAACGGCTTAAAAATATCGCGCCCTCTAGCAGCCGGCGAAAGTTTTGCGGAGCATGCGGGCAAATAGGGTTTAACGCGTGTGGATTTAGGGTAAACGTTTGATAAAATTAAAAAACCTTGCTCAAACGCTACGGTTATAGGCAAAAAACCGAAATTTAGGTATTTAAAAAACAAAATTTAGAGTCGTCGCGAGCGGAAGCGAAGTTTTATCTGCGGCGTAATCGCGGAGTATTTATCAAGACTTTGCGTTGCGTGCAGGCGGTTACGATAAAAGCTTCGTTTTAAACAAATTTAGACTTTTTACCTCATTTTGCCGCGGCGATAGAGGCGCTTAAATTTCAAATTAAATTGCCGCAAATTTAACGTAAAAGCAATTAAATCATAAGAGCGCAATGGCAAAGCTCTACTCGCGTGCAATCAAACTAAACGCTTTAACTGCGTATAAAGGGCTTAAAATTATCGCTAAACGGCAAAATTCTAAATCAGGCCTTAAATGTATTTTGTGCTAAATTTTTGCTATTTGAAGCTGCTTGCCTTAAAGCTACAATTTACCAGCGGTTTTGCTTGGGATAAGTTTGGATTTAAAGACGCGGTTTTAGGCTGATTATGAGGAAAAATCGCTAATCGCCAAATTTGGCGACAAAAATCATAGAGCCGAAAAATTTATCAGGAGAAAAAGTGAAAACCATATAAATTTAAAAATCCGCCGAAAATCGGCGGAAAAACTATTCGTCGTATTTTAAGAAAATATCCTCGCCGCCTTTTTCAAGGTTTAGGATGCCTTCGCCGCGTTTAAAGGTAATCTCGGCGCCGTCGTCGTTTGCTAGTCTCGTGCCGCTTGCGGTGACCGCGTTTTTAAGGTTGATTTTGTGACCTTTGCTATCTTCTAGCACGGCGGTATTAAATTCGTCCGTCGAGCTTAGTTTGACGACGTATTTTGGGTCGTTTACGCCGGTAAATTTAATCACTTCGGCTTGCGATTTGGTGATTTGCGCTTTGTTTGAGCTTTCGCTTTTGCTCGCCTGGCAACCGCTAAGCATAGCAACTGCGGCAAAAGCCGCCAAGGATGAAACTAAAATTTTCTTCATTTTTGTCCTTTTTTTGAAATGAGACTGAAATCTTACTTTAAAATAATTTATATAAAGTAAATTTAACCAAGCGGAGTCCTCGCTCAAGGTTAAATTTACTCGCGGGCTTACGCTTACTTAGAAAAATAAGCCGCCGCGCGCCGTTACCAAGGCTCTTAAAAAACCTGCAAAGATAGCGAATTTAAACTAGTTACATCCGCAACCGCAGCAAGATTTAGCACCGCCGTGAAGCTCGGAAACGTAAAATTTAACCGAATTTAGCCCCTCTTTTAGCGCCCACTCGTAAGCGCTCGAAACAAAATCCCAGTTGATATTTTCAAACAGCTTCTCCAAATAAGCCGGGCGCGCGTTTCTGTGATCGACGTAGTATGCATGCTCCCAAACGTCCGCGACTAAAAGCGGCACAAGGCCCTCAGTTACCGGGGTTTGCGCGTTGCTTGTTTGTACGATTTGCAGTTTGTCCTCTTTTGGATTGTAAACCAGCCACGCCCAGCCTGAGCCAAAAAGCGTAGTCGCAGCCTTTAAAAACTCCTCTTTAAAATTTGGAATATCTTTTTCCAAGCGCGCCTTTAGCTCGTCGCTCATTTGGCTTTTTTTCGCGATGCAGTCCCAGTAAAAGTCGTGGTTGTAGACCTGAGCCGCGTTGTTAAACACGCCGCCAGAGCTTTTTGTAAGGATGTCAAAGAGGCTAGCGCCCTCAAACTCGGTACCTTTTATCAAATTATTTAGGTTATTGACGTAGGTTTGGTGGTGCTTGCCGTGGTGGTAGTTACAGGTTTCTTCGCTTACGACGGCGTTTGCTTTCGGATCGAAAGGCAGTTTTCTAAGTTCAAACATAATTTTTCCTTTGTAATAAAATTTATCCGTAATTATAGCGACAAAAGAGTAACTATTTTACTAACGCTTTAATAAGCTTTTATCAATAACCGTAGATTTTGCGATAAATTCGGATGTTTTGCCTTTATGATAAATTTAGCGACACGCTCGCTGGTTTTGCAAATTTTAGCTTATATCGCGATTACTAGCTTTTAAGCGCTAGTTCGCTCATAGAGCCGTAAAGATACGGCACACACGCGATTTTATTAGCTCGAATAATCTTTAAAGAAAATCCTAGTCTAGCAAGCTTTTAAGCTCTATAACAAAGCGTCAAAGATGGCGTAAAAGCGGTAATTTTAAAAGAGCGATCCATAAAATTTAACCAAAGCTTAGCATGATAAATTTTAACTTAAAAGCAAGCAAAATATAAGATAGTGTGTATTTTAGTAACATTTGATTAAGTAGTGTCTAGCAAAATGCAAATCGAAATGACGATATTATCTATGTAGATTTATCTATGTGTTACTTTTTTACACATAAAAGGGATAAAATTTACGAGATAAAAAGGAAAATTTCTAAATTCGCTAGTTTTATATTTTATAATCGTTTCAAGCTAACACATAGCGCATTTCACAAAAAGGACTTCACATGAAATTTAAGTTACTTTCCGCACTGCTTCTTTCCTGCGCGCTGGCCGGAAGCGCGTTTGCCGCAGGCAAAACCTACACGATCAAATTTGCCCACGTCGTGGCCGCCTCTACGCCAAAAGGCAAGGCTGCCGATTTTTTTGCAAAAAGAGTCGGCGAGCTTAGCGGCGGAGCGATCAAGGTCGAGGTGTATCCTGCCGCGTCGCTAATGGATGACGATAGGGTTTTTGCCGCGCTAAAGCTTGGCAACGTCCAAATGGCCGCGCCTAGTTTTTCTAAATTTACGCCGATAGTACCGCAGTTTCAGCTATTTGACCTGCCGTTTATTTTTAGAGACAACGCCCATCTTTACGCGGTAGAAGACGGCGAAGTCGGACAAGCTCTAAAAGATATGATTGCCAAAAAAGGCTTCATCGCGCTTGATTTTTGGGACGCCGGATTTAAGCACTTTAGCTCAAGCAAAAAGCCGATCGTAGAGCCTGCGGACGCTAAGGGGCAAAAATTCCGCATCCAAAGCTCAAAGGTGCTTGAAGAGCAGATCAAGGCCGTCGGCGGCAACCCGCAAGTATTGCCGTTTTCAGAGGTTTATCCAGCCCTACAACAAGGCGTAGTCGATGCGACGGAAAACCCGCTTTCAAATTTCTACAACTCCAAATTTTACGAGGCGCAAAGCTCTTTAACGCTATCAGGCCACGGATATTTGGGATATTTAGTCGTTATGAGCGAGAAATTTTGGAAAGGTTTGCCCGATGATATGAAAGCTCACGTAACGCAAGCTCTAAAAGAGGCTACGGCTTATGAGCGCGAAGAGACGGCTAAAGAAGAGGAGCATATTTTAAGCGAGCTTAAAAAATACGCAGGCGAGAGCAAAAAGCTTGAGATAATAGAGCTAAACGCCGATCAAAAGGGCAAATGGGCAGAGGCTATGAAGCCGATTTATCCGAACTTCTACAACGTGATCGGTCAAGACCTGGTAGAAAAAACGATAAATACGAAGTAGGATTTTATGGGTAAATTTTTTGAGATTTTAGATGTCGGCATCGCCTCGGTAAACAAAACCGTGGCGGTGCTAGGCATCGCTGCAGGTACGCTGCTAGCCTTCGTTAACGTCGTTATGCGCTACTGCTTTAACACGGGCTGGTCGTGGGCGGGCGAGCTAACGAACTACCTTTTTATCTGGTCGGCGTTTTTTGCCGCCGCATACGGCTTTAGAAAGGGCATTCATATCTCGGTTACGATTTTGATCGAGAGATTCCCGCCCATCGTCGCAAAGGCCTATCTCATCTTTGCAAATATACTAACGACGGCATTTTTGATGTTTATCGTAGTTTATAGCGTGCAGTATCTACAGGTGTTGATCGAGCTTGATTTCATGAGCGTGGATCTGGGCATACCGCAGTGGATACCGATGCTAGTACTACCGATAGCGTTTTTAGGCGCTAGCTACCGCGCCGGAGAGAAAATTTTCCAGATCGCTATGACGCCGGCCGATAAGGTTATCATAAATAACGAAGCCGAGATGATACACGACTCGGTCAAGAAAAGCTAAGGAGAGCCTATGACCATCGCATTTTTATTTATCTCGCTGTTTGGCCTTATGCTTATAGGCGTTCCCGTCGCCGTTTCGCTGGGAGCTAGTACGGTTTTAACGATGCTGCTTTTTACCGACCTGGACGTTGCGGCGATGCCTCAGCTCATCTTTGACGGTATCAATAAATTTGCCCTCATGGCGATCCCGATGTTTATCCTAGCTGGAAATTTACTGAGCAAGGGCGGTTCTGCTAGACGCATTATAGATTTTGCTAAATCCATGGTCGGACACCTGCCCGGCGGCTTACCGATGAGCGCGATATTTGCGTGCGTTATATTTGCAGCGGTTTCTGGCAGCTCGCCCGCTACGGTCGTAGCGATAGGATCTATCATGTTTGTCGCGATTAAAGAAGCCGGCTACCCAAAAGAGTATGCCGTGGGCGGCATCACAACCGCAGGCTCTCTAGGCATTTTGATCCCGCCTTCGGTCGTTATGATCGTTTACGGCGTGACGGCGGAGGTTAGTATCGCGCAGCTATTTATGGCGGGCGTGGTGCCTGGACTGATGCTAGGCGGCATGATGATACTTCAGACTTATATCGGAGCGAAAAAACTCGGATTTAAAGCTACTACGCCCGAGCCTTGGAGCGAGCGAATAAAAAAATTCTTTAGAGCATTTTGGGCGCTGCTAATCGTAGTAGTCGTTATCGGCGGTATCTACGGCGGCATTTTCACCCCGACCGAGGCTGCGGCGGCGAGCGCGATATATGCGCTGATTATTTCGCTATTTGTTTATAAAGATATCAAATTTAAAGACCTATGGGACATCTGCCTAGAGTCTGCTATCACGACGGCGATGATATTTTTCATCATCGCAAACGCGGTCGTGTTTGCGTATCTGCTAACTAGCGAAAACATCCCGCAAACGATAGCGGACAGCATCCTAGCCGCAAATATCGGCAAAATCGGTTTTTTAATCATCGTAAACGTCCTGCTTTTCATCATGGGACAGTTTATGGAGCCTTCATCGGTCGTGATGATCATGGTGCCGCTACTGCTACCGATCGCGACTGCGCTAGGCGTGGATCCGGTGCACTTTGGTATCCTGCTAATCGTGAATATGGAAATCGGCATGATCACGCCGCCTGTCGGGCTAAATTTATTCGTCGCTAGCGGTTTAACGGGCATGAATCTAAAAGACGTCATCGTCTCATGCTTGCCGTGGACGTTGACGCTATTTATCGGGCTTATTTTAGTGACGTATATCCCGGAGATTTCGCTTTGGTTGCCTAATCTTATGTACAAAAACTAACCTACTTTTAAATTTTGCGAGCGGGCTTAGCTAAAGCCTTGCTCGCCTTAAATTATGCCGCGCTAAATTTACCTCAAAAGCCCAAATAAAGCCAAAGTGTCGTATAATTTTCGCAAATAAAAAAGGGGAGATTATGTATAGCGTCAAACTGCATATTTGCTTAAGCGAGGATTTAAAAAACAAGCTTGAAATTTTAGAAAAAATCCAGCCAAAGCCGCGCTTTACGCACGAATTTAGCACTATAAAAAGCCCAAGCGATATCCCTGCGCCCATCCCAGACGAGAATCAATATCTAATCATAGCAAGCGAGGAGTGCGGGTTAAATTTAACCGAGCTAAAAAACCGCATCGGCGAAAACGGCTTTTTGGCGATTTACGCGAGAGACGCGAGCAAAATAACCGGCGAGCAAAAAGAAGTCGCAGATGAAATTTGGCTTGAAAGCGTAAATTTAGACGACTTTTACTTTGAAAAAGCGCTAAATTTAATCGCCGAGCGCAAAGAGTCGTGGCTACAAAAAACTTGGCTACAAACGCTGATAAACTCGTCTCCCGATATGATCTGGTTTAAGGATATGGGCGGGCTACATCTAGAGGTAAACGACGAATTTTGCGAGGTCGTAAACAAGCCAAAAGAGTTCGTGCGCGGCAAAGATCACTACTACATCTGGGATATCCCAAAAGAAGTCTACGAGCAAACGGACTACGTCTGCGTCCAGACCGAGGACGACGTCGTGGCCGCGCGTAAGACCTGCCTTTTTGACGAGGAGGTTATGCGGGCCGACGGCAAACTAAGCAAGCTAAAAACGTATAAAACGCCGATATTTGACGGCGAGACGATCATCGGCACTGTCGGTATCGCTCGCGACGTGACGAAAGAGTACGAGTATCTGCAAAATATCGAACATCTAGCCCACTACGACCAGCTCACGGGTCTAGCTAATCGCAACCAGCTGGACGCATTTTTAGACAAGCTAAAAACCACGCATATGAGCATACTTTATATGGATTTAGACCGCTTCAAGCAGGTAAACGACGAGCATGGACACCAAGCGGGCGATAAGGCTCTGGTTGCTATCGCGGAGCTGATAAAGGAAATTTTTAACGACGCTATGAACGTACGCATAGGCGGAGACGAGTTTATCTCGATATTTACCGACGGCGCGAATATGCAAAGCATAGCGCCTCGTGTGCAAATTTTGATCGACCGATTTTTTAAAATTTGTCAAGAAAATCCGCTATTTAACGGACTATCGGTAAGTGCGGGCATCGCAGAAGGCCAGATCGGACACGGCTCGTTTGATCTGCTGCTTCAGCGCGCCGACGATGCTCTTTACAGGGCTAAACACGCGGGCCGCGGTACCTACTGCATAAATCCCTGGGAAGACTTTGAGCAAAAATAAATTTTGCTAGAGTTTGTCGGTCGGCAACTACGCGGCGCAAATTTACGGCGACTGGTCAGCATCCGCGCGGTCAAATTTAATGGCGCGGGTTAATTATGGCGCTCTTAAGCCAGACTAACTAGACTGAAAATAGCTCAAAATTTGGGCGGACAAGGTTGATCCAGGAAAGCTAACGGGTAAAAATTTAAGCATGCGGCCTGGCGGCGTAAGGAGCTCGGACTAAAACCTGACGAGCCGGTAATTACAAGGAGGATATTTTCTCTAAGCGGCTACACGAGAGACGATAAAACCAGCATCTGGGGCAAGATGAACGGGCTTTACTCGTCGGTAAGCAAAGAAAAAGCCGCCGAGCTAAAAGCTTCGTAGATAGTACGCGAGCTCTGATAGCGCACGCGGGCGATCCGTCCGATATATTTAGGCGGGACGTCTTTAGCGTGGATAAATTTATGAAGAGATTTAATGTGGATTTGGGCGGGTTTGGTCTGGGGCTCGGTGTGCGTAGCGGTAGCGGCCCGGTAATGGACGCCAAGGCCTCGAAGCTATTGGATTCAGATATGAGCGATGAAGAGTTTAGGGATAAATGGCTCGAGTACGCGGCAAATAAAATCCTAGGCGACCACGCAAAGGTTAAAATTTCGCTCAAGGACTGTGAGCTAAATTTTGACCAAACGCCCGCAAAAAGAGCGCATTACGCTTCTTGGGCAGGAGATAGAAGATCGCGTGAGCTACGCGGACGAAGCGAGTAAAAAGAGTTTTTAAATTTCTAAAAGACGTATTTAAAAACGGCGAGAGTATCGGAGACGCGCTACAAAAAATCGCGCTAAAAAAGGGAGACTTTGACGAAACGGTCAAAGAAGAAGCGCAAGCAGACGCCGCCAAAGAAAAGGAATTTAAACCGATCAAAGCTACTAGCAAAAGCCAAACCTATGTTTATAGGGATATAAAGCGCGAGTTTTTCGAGAAATTTATCAAAGCCGAACAAGAAAAAGGGACGGACGTAACCAAGCTTTTAGAAGCTCTAAATAAAATCCGAAAACTTGATATAAACGTATAAATTTAGCTATTTCGCAGATAGTGTTGAAGTAGCCTAAACGCGGATAAATTTACTCGCTACAAAAATGAAGTGTAACAATGAGCGTTAAATTTGCTCGCGCATCTCCTCTGCTAGGCGCTTTTTATAGGTGCGTTTGAAATAAAAACGCCCAAATTAGCGGAAATATTATCTCCAGCCCTTTCCAGAAAATAAACGGAACAATATAGGTAGTATACCTGTGACCAATCACAAAACCTATACAAACCGCACAGCAAGTAGCCACGTAGCTTGCCGCAAAGGCAGCGCCTAAATTTATTACTTCGGAGTCGGTCGTAACAATCCGGATCGCAACCAAATATATGAAAGAGCTTGCTAGCGCGGTCGGAAAAAACCAATTCATAACGCCTAATTTTTGATGGTCTATATCCGCGCTAAGATAGCCCGCTACGCACGCGATGATACATAGTGTGCATAAGATAGCGCGTAGCACGGCTAAATATCGCAGTCCGCGAGGTTGTATCGCGCCTTCGTAGATACTACTTTGGCTGTTTTTGCCGCCGCGCCCCGCGACATAGACAAGATGTGTGCCCAGTGCTATGAAACACGCGCATGCTGCAAAGTCCCAAAATATGAAGTTGCCAAAGATCATCCCGCCCAAGCCATCATCGCCCGTAGGTCCTATTAAATAAGGCCACGAAATTTTCACTACACAAAACGTCGCCGCAAGCAAAATCGGATGCAGCGCAAGCCTGCCGTTTCGCAAATCGGAGAATAAATTTTTAAAATATCTCATGCTTTCCTCTTAAAATTCCGCGGAATTCTGAAATTCTGAAAAAATCCGTTCGGTAAATTTTACGGTTTTGAAATAAAATAATCAAAAGTTGCGTATTTTTTATACTTAAATTTAGCCGCGAAGTTTGGGTTTGCACGCAAGCGGCGGCATTTTCTAAAAATTGCAAGCGCAGAGCAAACTAAAATTTAAAATATCGTAGTTTCTTTGTTTAAACCTCAAACAAAGCGTCAGTTCAAATTCGGCCTGCCGGCAAATTTATCCGCAAAGCCGAATTTGAGCGCAAATCACATCTCGTAGCTATCTTCTTCGTCTTCGTCGCCGTATTCGTAGTCGTTCTCGTCGTAGTTGTAGCTGTATTTTTCGGATCTTTCGTCGTCAAATTCGGAGTATTCCTCCTCCAAATCTTCCTCTTCGTAGTCAAATTCTTCGCTCATTTTCTCTCCTTTAAAATTATTTTTTCACTTCTTCGACGTATAGGCTCTGGCTAGGGAAGGCAAATCCAAGCCCGTTGGCCTCTACGATATTCATTATTTTTAGCATCACGTCCTCTTTGACGGCCAAAAACTCGCCCCAAACTATCGTCTTTGAAAAGCAGTACACGAGGATATTTATCGAACTATCGGCAAACTCGTCCACGACGACGAATAAATTTGACTTATATCCCGCCAAATCGTCAAACGAAACGATGCCTCGGTCGTAGCGGCTAGCCTTTTTAGAGCCCATATCGTCGCCCTTTGCGATGTCTGGGTGGTCGATTAGCATCTGTTTTATCTCCTCGACGCACTTTTTGATCTGCTCGG
>CAUQMN010000002.1:0-15560 GCA_963518765.1 uncultured Campylobacter sp. | reverse complement strand
TTACCGCACCAGCCGAATTTATGCTAAATCAAGTCGAAATTTAGCTAGTAAATCTCGAAAACGGCGCCGAAACTACGATAGAAGCAACGCAAAATTGCTCGCCGTAAATACCGCAGAGACTTAACTTTATCTTAGGCTGCAACGCGCTAAGCATCAAAGTAAGCAGTTGCAAACGCCGTAAGCTTTAGACGGTAGCCAAAGGCGCGCTAAATTTGTATAAAACGGCTAAATTTTGCGACAAAATCGCAAAATAACGCAAACTCTAAGCTAGGTTTTGATTTTACGAACCGGGATGCCGCTTTTTTGCGTGTCGCTCTTAAATTTAACGACTTAGCCGCTCCAATCTCAGGCAAAACGCTAAAAGCGAGTAAAAGCTTCAAACCGCCCGACGATTGCGCCAAGTTTATTAAACGCGGCTTGCATTTGCTAAATTTAGCGCGTCTGCAAATACCGCATGGCAAAGATGCAAACGATTACGCATGATTTACCGCAAACAATGCGGCGATTTTTTTTAACCTCATCTACCGCAAAGCTAAATTTCGCCCGAATTTAGCTAAAATCACGCTAAAATTTAAATCAAAAAGAGAAAAAATGATATACCTTTGCGGCGATACGCACGGGAGCGCGGAGCTTCACAAAATCACGAACAAGGCCTTTTTAAGCCGAAATTTTACGCGCGAGGACTACGTGATCGTGCTTGGAGATTTTGGCCTATTTTTTAGCGATACGCCAATCGAGCGGCTCGTTAGAGAGCGGCTGGGCAGACTGCCGTATACGCTGCTTTTTATCGACGGCAACCACGAAAATTTCGACCTGCTCTACGGCCTGCCGACCGAGGAAAAATTCGGCGGCAAGGTAGGCGTCGGAGGGGAGAATTTATTTTGGCTTAGGCGCGGCGAAATTTACGAGATAGACGGGCGAAATTTTCTAGCTTTCGGCGGGGCGTTTAGCATCGACAGAGCTTGGCGCAGGCTAAACGTAAGCTACTGGGACGCCGAAATCCCAAGCCAGAGCGAGCTAAATTTCGCGCTTAGCAATCTAGCTCGTTTTAAGAGCGCGGGCGGCAAGATAGACGCGGTGCTAAGCCACACGGCGCCTACTTTTTTGATGTCTGCGCTTAGCGATCTGTTTTTGGGCGGCGGAGCGATTTACGATCCGACTACGGATATGTTAGAGCAGATTTTTGAGCTTGCAAAGCCCGAGAAATGGTACTTCGGGCACTTTCATGCAGATAGAAAAATCTCCGCTCGCGGCTGCGAGTTTCACCTGTGCTACGACGAAATTTTAAAATTTTAGAGTAAATTCTCGCGCCGAGGCTTTGTAAACGAGTGCGATTTTAGCTCATATAGCGCTAAAATTTATAAATTCGGCGGCTAAATTTAGCCCGATTTAACTTCGCCGCACAAGCTTTACAACTCCAAAACCGTCTTAACGCCTAGCCTTTGCGCGTTCTCAAAGTAGCTTTTAGCCGGATCAAGTCCGAAAATGCGCATCAGCTCCTGCCTCGCCCAGCAGATTTCCGGGTCTCTTAGGTCGTTTGTTTGGTAGGCAAGCTCCTTCGCCGCGCAAAATTTCGGCGATCTCAAACTGCGCGTATCGCGGGCTAAAACCGATGCAGTTAAATTTCAAATTATTTTCCTCTATCAGCTCTTTTAGCTCGCGCGAGGCGGCCTTCATCACGCTTTGCTCGTCTGAGCAGATCTCTATAAATCCCCACTGCAAATACGTCCGCGCGGGGCTAACGTGAAAACTCATCGGAAAATCAAGCTGCGAGGCATCGACCTTTTCATGCGCGAAAATTTCAAATTCGCCGTAAAAAAACGCGTTGTCAAACATCACGTCCATAGGCAGCCTATGGCGCGACATCAGCTCGCCCGCGCTTGCTTCGCCATGCGACGCATACGCAAAAAGCTCGACGAAAACGGGTTTTCCCATAAAGCCTAACATCGCGTGGCCTTCCGGTAAAAGGCCGCTTTTTCGCAGTTTATGTCGGTCTAGAATCACCCTGCCAAAGCCGTAGCGGTTGCGGTCAAGCTTAAAGCGGAAAAATCCCCGCTTTTAAATTTGATATTTTTACGGCCCGCTTTCTTAAACTCCTCGATCTTACGCGCGTGATCCGAGTCTGACTCCGCGATAAAGCGCTCTATCTCGCTTCTAAAATCCATCTTGCGTCCGTGTCCGCTCTCCCACACGCTGTCGTAAAACGTGGTCTGCGAGGCAAAGCTAGCGATTCGCAGGCTGTATTTATCGGCGTATAAATAGACTCCAAGGGGCGTGCGCTTTTCAAAATTTGCGGGCGTTAGTTTCGTCTCCTTGCCTTTTGTGGTTTTAGGCAGCAGTATCTCGCGCCCCTTAGTCGCCTCGTCGTAGCTGCATTCCGCATAACGCTCATCCGTGGAAACCACGTGCTTTTTGATGACGTCGCCCTCAAAATACAGCACGCTAGCGTGTCTAAATCTATCCCCGGCAAACTCTACCCGCTCCCAGCTCTGCTGCACTGCATCAAGCCCGAAATACGCCCTTTGCTCGTTATTTAGTTCAAACATTTTTCCCTTTCGTTTTCGCTTGCGCACCGCTTGCCGCACTACCAAATTTTGCGGTTTAAATTTAGCTCTTTTACTATCTGCGTAAAGCTTTCTATCTCGCTTTCATAGGCGATTAGCGTCGCTTCGTCCGTTAGCGATTTGCCAAGCTGCGGCTCAAAGTCGTCGCGCCAGGTCTCGACGGCGATAAAGATTTGACCGTCCTTAAAAACGGCGTTTACGGGGCGGCCAAATCTCTCGCAAATCTCGCGAAATCTCTCCATAAGCGCGGGCGTAAGGACGTATCTAGCGCCGATCTGATCGGTCGTATAGACGTCAAACTTCTCTTCAAATCTCACGTCGTCCATATCTGCTTTCTGCCCGTAGATGGCTAAATTTCGCGAATTTACGTGCGCGATTTGCGTTACGCAGCTTGATTTTTTATTAAAATCCGCCTTAAAAAGCACGCCCCGAAATAGCACGACCGTCTCGGTGTTATTTTTCTTTTTCACCATTTTGGCTGCGTAAAAGTCGCTAAATTTGACGCGCACGCCCTCTATCTCGCCGCTTATGAGATCCTCGCTGCTCCACTCATCGACCCTGCAGTCATAAATCGTAAAAAACTCGTCAAGCCCCAGCCCGCGGTCTTTATCGTAGCTAAGACCGTGCTTTTTTACGATCTTTTCTATGATTTGACGTTTAAAATTTGCCCTAAATTCGCGCCTTTTTGATGCGGTGATAAGCATCGCCGTAAAAGTATAAACAAGCGCGCCTATCGCAGCGCCGAAAATCGCGTCTAAGAGATACGTTACCATAGCACCCGCGCAAATGCCAGCGCCAAGGCCGATCAAATTTGCTTTTTTGGTAGCGGCGACCAAAATTACGCGCTCGTTTTCTAGCTCTTTTAGCCCCGGCGAAAGCTCGCTCGCGGGCGAGTTTGGGGCGTGTTTTTCGCCCAAAGCCGCAAAAAGATTAGAAGCTGCCGGAAGTGCGAAAAGCGCTACAAATGCGCCAATGAAAATAAAGGTAAATAAAGTCTCCGTTTTAACTCCTTTACGCGGTTTGGCGGCTTTTTACGGCTTGCGGATCGCAAACAAAAGCCGTTAAATACGGCTAAATTTCGCCGCGGCGATTGATTTTAGGCAAGGCGGCTAAATTTTAACCTAACGTTCGCGCTTAAATTTTACGGCTTTTTCGTCTTGCTTTTTATTAAATTTACGCTACTTTTTATCTCGCGTTTTTTGCTTAAATTTACGCCGTTTGCCGCTTTGTTTCGCATTTAGCCGCCGCATTTATGCGTAAATTTACCCCGTCCGCAAACGAGCAAATCGAGTAAATTTATCTAAACGCTGCTTAAATTTAGCGGTTTTAAATTTAGCGTTCCGTAAAATTTTTGCTTTTAGCAAGATCGGCTAAAATTAAACTAGCACAAAAGCGAATTTACGCCCTGCACCGTTTGCGTATTTTCGGGCTTTATCCGCGATTTTACGCTTAAATTTCGCTTCTTTAAATTTAGCGCTTGCAGATTTAAGCTCTGAGCAAAACCATCTAAATCTAACCAAAGCAGCGCGAAGGTAAAATTTGCTTTGCGGCGCGATTTTGCGCTTAAATTTCACGCACTTTTAACTAAAATTCGCCGCCGCGCTTGCCTTAAAGCAGCCTAAACTCGCGGGCTAGTTCTAGGCTCGCTTCGATCTCGGCGCGTTTTGCCATCACGCTTTCGACGTTCGCGCTTAAATTTAGCCCGTTTTTATCGCCGAAGCTTTTAAGCTCACTCCAAATCTCTTTGATGATTTCGCAGCTTTGTGCCAGATAATCGGCACTTGCATTTAGCCTGCTTTCGACGCTTTGCGGCACGCTCACGCCCAGCCACTTTATAAAATCCAGCGTTTTTGGGTTGCCTGCGGTCGAAAACGTGAGAAATATCGGCTCGCTAATCTCGGCCGCCGCGCAGTCTTCTAAAAATTTGCGCGCTAAATCCGCGTCAAAAATCGCCTGCGAGACGAAAAATTTAGCCCCGAGGCGGATTTTTTCTTGCATCCGCTGCGGCTCATCGCCCTTTTTGCCGTGGCGCTCGGCGATACATACGCCGCCTGAGGCTAAATTTTTAAATTCGCCGGCGATCTCGTAGGCGCGAGTCAAATCCAGCCTTGTTTTTTGCGCGCTAGATGTAGCTCCGACAAGCACGCATAAATCAGCACTCTGAGCCGTCAAAGCCGCGCGAAACTCGCTCTCGTCGTATCCGCCCGCGACTCGGTAAAATACCCCGGGCGTCGCGACTTTTAGGTAGTTTGCGTAGTAGCTTTGCGGACTTAGCGTCCCGCTAAACTCGAAAGTCCTTTGCGCGTCGCTTCTGTCGCTTTCGTCTTGAACCTCGTAAAGCACTAGTCCGTCGGCATTTACGCTCTCTATGCGCGCCGTCCAGCGGTCTGCTATCTCACGCAGTTTGGCCTCTTCAAATTCGGCCTTGGGCGGCGTCAGAGCGTAGAGCAAAAGATTTTTTTCTTTATTTAAAATTTTTTCTTTTAGCATGAAATTTCCAAATTTAATATGTAGAAAACGCGGCGTTTGCGGCTAAATTTACGGTTGCGGCGCGGAAGAAAACTTAGTTTGCTTTTAGCTAAAATCCCGCAAATTTTGCTTTGCTACGAGCTTGATTTTGCAAAATCTAAGCCTAATTTAACCCGCGCCGAGTTTGCGCCGCTTGCAAGATAGCGTCTAAATTTAAGTTTATCTAGCGACATAGCCGCAAAATCAAGCTTGGTCGTGTCAAAAAGCAAAATCAATCTAGCGCAAAGCCGCTAAATTTAAACCGCCGCCCGTTTGCTAAATTAGCAAAAGGCGGCGAGATTTAAGCGAAGCTCTAAATTTATGAATTTCGCACGATTTTGACGGCTTGCACGAGATTTTTTAGGCTCGGCTCGACCTCTTCCCATTTGCGGGTTTTTAGGCCGCAGTCCGGGTTGATCCAGAGTTGTTCTTTAGGCAGTACCTCTAGCAGCGCCCTGATCTGCGCGACCATCTCGTCGACGCTCGGTACGCGCGGACTGTGGATGTCGTAGATGCCCGGGCCTACTTCTTGTTTGTAGCCCACGGATTTAAAGATTTTTAGCAGCTCGTTGCCGCTGCGAGCCGTCTCGATGCTGATAACGTCGGCGTCCATCGCCTCGATGGTCTTGATGATGTCGTTAAACTCCGAGTAGCACATATGAGTGTGTATCTGCGTCTGCGCGCGAGCCGAAGCGACCGAGAGCTTAAAGCAATCGACCGAGAATTTCTCGTATGCGCCGATGTTTTCGTCGCGTAGCGGATAGCCCTCTTTAAACGCGGCCTCGTCTACTTGGATGACTTTTATGCCAGCGTCTTGCAGATCGGCGATCTCGTCGTAGATGCATAGAGCAAGCTGCTTAGCGATATCGGCTCGCGGCTTGTCGTCGCGCACGAAGCTCCAGTTTAGGATGGTTACCGGGCCCGTTAGCATGCCTTTCATTATCTTTTTCGTACGGCTTTGCGCGTAGGATATCCACTCGACCGTCATAGCTTTTGGACGGCTCACGTCGCCGAAAAGCAAAGGCGGCTTCACGCAGCGGCTGCCGTAGCTTTGTACCCAGCCGTTTTCGCTAAACGCGTAGCCTTTGATCTGCTCGCCGAAATACTCGACCATATCGTTTCTCTCCGGCTCGCCGTGGACTAGCACGTCAAGTCCGACGTCTTCTTGAAATTTCACGCACTCGTCGATGTATTTTTTGATACCGTCGTTATATTGTTGCTCGCTGATCTCGCCTTTTTTGAAATTTTGGCGCAGAACGCGAAGCTCTACCGTCTGCGGGAAACTACCTATCGTCGTAGTCGGCAAGACGCCGTAGTTTAGGACTTTGTGCTGGATTTTGATGCGGTCTTCAAACTTCTCTTCGCGCTCGAATTTGGTTAAATTCGCGACGCGAGCCTGAACGGCGGCGTCGTGGATGAGAGCCGAATTTGCGCGGGAGTTCGCGCTAGCTTTATTTTCGGCGTAAATTTTGGCTTCGTTTTCGTTTAGAGCCGCGCCGTTTGCGAGCTTTGCGATGATTGCGATTTCGCTTAGCTTCTCAACCGCAAAACTTAGCCAGCTTTTAACCTCGAGATTTAGCTTTTCTTCGTATTTTAGAGTAAAAGGCACGTGGAGCAGCGAGCAGCTAGATCCTACGTAAAAGTCCTTGCCGCCTAGTTTTTGCGCTATTTGCTTGACGAAATTTACGCGCTCGTCGATGTTGCTTTTCCACACGTTTCTGCCGTTTACGACGCCGGCAAAAAGTTTTACGTTGGAGTTTGCGATAGCAGGCAGAGCCTCGATATTTTTCTCGCCGTAGACAAAATCAAGCCCGATGCCGTAAATTTTAGTTTTTAGCACCTCGCCCACGGCTTTTAGCGCGTGTTCGAAATAGGTCATAAATACGATTTTTACGTTGCTTGCGGCCGCGGTTAGCTTCTCGTAGACGGGCGCGATTTTATCCGTTAGCGCGTCGCCCTTGCTGGTTACAAATATCGGCTCGTCTAGCTGGACTAGGATTTCGCCGTCTAGCTTTGAAATTTGCTCTAAAAGCTTGACGTATTGCGCCGTTAGCGCGTCTAAATGGCAAAGCGCGCAGCTGCCGTCGGTGGTCTTTGAAAGCGCCAAAAACGTGATAGGGCCGATTAAATTTATCTTGCCTTTTACGCCGGCGGCCTTTGCCTCTTCGTATTCACTGATGATTTTTGACGCGTCAAGCTTAAAGGTCGTCTCGGCGCTAAGCTCAGGCACGATGTAGTGGTAGTTCGTGTTAAACCACTTAGTCATCTCCATCGCTACGCCTTTTTCGTTGCCGCGAGCGCAGGCGAAATACTGCTCTAATCCGCTTAAATTCGCAAATCTAGGCGGTACCGCGCCAAATGCCACGATGGCGTCTAGCATCAGGTCGTAAAGCGAAAAATCGTTTACGCTGATAGCTGAAATTTCGGCGTCTTTTTGGTATTGCCAGTGTCTGTTTTTTAGCGTTTTAGCGACGCTTAGCAAATTCTCCTCGCTAAAGCCCTCTTTTTTACTCCAAAGACCTTCTAGCGCGCGTTTTAGCTCTCTTTTTTCTCCGATTCGCGGGAAACCCGTAACGTAAGATTTGATCATTCTCTTTTCCTTTTTTTAAATTTTTTAACTTCTCGGACGAGCCAAGCCCGTCCTTGCGACGGGGAGCGCTAGCGCTCCCTCGACCCACCTAAAGCACACCGCCGCTTTCGGCGACGGCGTAACGTTTACAATTTTAATTTCTACTTGCTAGCCTATTTAATGCCGCTCAAAAAAGCGGGCTTAGAAAAGGCGGGTGGCAACCGCTTTTTCGCAAACTAAAGTAAAATTTATAAAAAACCCTGCTAAATAAATTTCGCCCAAATTTTAGGAACTGTTTGGCTTTGTTTTTAAAAATGCAATTACAATGCGCTCCTCGCGGAGATAGAAATAAATTTATATTTATATTAATGTTTAAAAACGTGGAATTATTTAAAAATTTGGCTGTTTTTTTGTTAAGATTAAAGAGTCTTAAACATGGGGCAAGGCATTAAGCTTATCCTTTGGGTCGAATTTGAGCCGTATTATAAAGATTTTTGCGAAATAAATCAAGCCGCTTTCGTTAAATTTAGCGTAAAAACGGCTTTATAAATTTAACCGCACCAAAGCGGTTGTGCGCGGCTTATTTATATCGTCTCTAAAAACCCCGCCCCGCAGTTCATACATCCGCCGCCTACGCCGGCGTCTAGCACCGTATTTATCAGCTCTGGCAGGGCCTTGATATCCCAAACCGCAGACCACGCTTTTGCCGGCGTTTGGTTGTTGCCGTAGTAAAAATAAAGCGGTTTTCCTAAATCTTGGCGGAGCAAATTTAGCTCGAATTCGCCCTCGTATCTGTGCCCTGAAAGCGTTTCAAATCTTTGCAAAGCGTTTGTTTTCATCATCTCAAGATGCCTTGAATCTTGCGGTTCTAAATAGACTTTATGCCCCAAAAGCCCTTGTACCGAGCATATTACGCAGCCTTGCAGCCTTGCTTTGTTTTGCGTAGTTCTGTGCTCGCTAACCGCAACGGTAGTATCTAGTATGTGGATCTTTCCCAAATTTAGCCCGTCTTTTAGCACGGCAAGCGCGATTATTTTTTCAAATTCCGGTTCGTAAGAGGTAAATCTAACGCGTAAATCAGCCCCGTTTAGCAAAAAATCGAAATTCGTTCGTTTAAAAATTTTACCGCTGGGTTCATGCCTGTATCCCTCGTGCTCGGCATCCGGCAAATGCCTGTAAATAAAACCTTGAATCAACCTGGCAAGAGATTTGCCGATCTTTAAATTCGGGCTTGCTAGCCGCGAGTTTATCGTTATCATTTTAGCTCCTTGAAGGATTTAATCCAAATTATAAAAAATATCGCATTAAAAATTAATTTCAAAAATACAAATACGATTAAATTTTGTAAATTTACGCCCGAAATTTGCTAAAATACCCGCAAAAATCACGCAAGGAGAGCAAATGAAATACGATTTTGACGCGCCTGTAGAGCGAAGCGGGACGTATTCGTCAAAGTGGAGAACAAACGAGGGTGAGCTACCGATGTGGGTGGCGGATATGGATTTTAAGGTTGCGCCCGAAATTTTAGAAGCGCTGCAAAAGCGCCTGGATAACGGAGTTTTTGGTTACTCCTACGTGCCGCGGGAGTGGAGCGAGGCTATCTGCTCGTGGTGGAGCAGGCGTCACGACGTCAAATTTGACCCAAATTGGCTAATTTTTTGCACGGGCGTGATCCCGATCATCAGCTCTGCGGTGCGCAAATTTACTAGCGTGGGCGATAAAATCGTGATCCAAAGCCCCGTCTATCACGTCTTTTACCGCAGCATCGAAAACAACGGCAGGATCGCGCTTACAAACGAGCTAGCCTACGACGGGCGCGGCTACGATATCGACTTTGCAGACCTCGAAGAAAAGCTCGCCGACCCGCTAACGACGATGTTTATCCTTTGCAACCCGCACAATCCCGTCGGTAAAATTTGGAGCACAGAAAAGCTAGCCAAAATCGGCGAACTATGCGCTAAACACGGCGTTTTGGTGATCTCCGACGAGATTCACTGCGACATAACGAGTCCCAGCAAAAACTACGTGCCGTTTATCCGCGCGAGCGAGACTTGCAAAAACATCTCGATCACCTGCGTTTCGCCGACTAAAGCCTTTAACATCGCAGGCTTGCAAAGCTCCGCCGCCGTAGTGCCAAACCCAAAACTGCGCGCCAAAATGGCAAAGGCTATCAACGACGACGAGGTCGGCGAGGGCAACGCATTTTCTTGTATCGCGGCGATCACGGCGTTTGAGCGGGGAGAAGCGTGGCTCGAGCAGATGCGCGAATACGTAGAGCAAAACCGCAAAATCGTGAGCGAGTTTTTGCAAAACGAACTGCCGCAGATCAGGCTTGTAGAGCAAGACGCCACGTATCTGCTGTGGCTTGACTGCCGAGAAATTTGCGACGACGCGAGCGATTTTCATAAATTCTTACGCCAAAAAGCGGGGCTTTGGCTAAACGACGGCAACGCGTATAGAGGTGCCGAGAAGTGCTTCCTTCGCCTCAATATCGCAACCCAAAGATCGCGCGTGCTGGAGGGGCTAAAACGCCTAAAATCAGGCGCTCTGGCCTACGTAAAAAGCAGGGAATAATATATTTACGAAAAATTGGGATAAAATTTAGACCTTTTTGGTATGATTTGCGCGTCCGACAAGAAAACCTCCTTTTTGTAACGGCGCCTCGGCTCCCCCTGCCGAGGCGTTTTTGTCTTATTCATTAAGCTTTTTTAGTTATAATCCTTCTCATAAATTTACTCCGCCTAGCTCAAATTTAAGCAAATTTAGCGTTTTAGGCGAAAGGACGAAAATGCTAACTCACATAGACGAAAACAACCGCCCAAAAATGGTCGACGTAAGCGACAAGGGCGTAACTACGCGCATAGCCGTAGCAAGCGGCATAATAAAAATGTCGCGCGAAGCCTTTGACGCGATCAAAAACAATACGGGCAAAAAAGGCCCAGTCCTGCAAACCGCCGTCGTAGGCGCGATAATGGGCGCAAAAAAGACGAGCGAACTCATCCCGATGTGCCACCCGCTGCTAATTGGCGGCATAAACTGCGACATCGAGGAGCTAACCGAAATCTGCGCCTACAAGCTAACCGTTAGCGTCAAGATAGACGGCAAAACAGGCGTCGAGATGGAGGCGCTAACGGGCGTTAGCGTCGGGCTACTAACGATCTACGACATGATAAAAGCGATAGATAAAACCATGCAGATAACAGATATCGCGCTAGAAAGCAAGAGCGGAGGCAAAAGTGGCGACTACGTGCGATCTAAATAAAGAACCAGAAATCATCTATCCAAATTTTTGGGAATACAAAATCATCGTGCTTGATAGTGATAACGCCGAAGCTATCGCGCAGGGCGTCGTAGGCGAGAGGCAACACAAGATAACGCCGTCAAAATCGAGTAAAGAGGGCAAATACAAAAGCTATAATCTAAGCGTTTTGGTTAATTCTAACGAGGAGCGATTAGAAATTTTTTCCGCGCTAAGACGCGTTTGCAAATACGTACTATAAGGACTTTCATGCAAAATTTAGTCTTCATCCAAACCATAAAAGAGAACAAAAACGACCCGCAAATTTCCGTTTTGATAAGGGAATTTGCGCTAAGCGAGTTTAGAAAAAGCGTCAAAGGTGCAAAAGGCGGCGACGCAAACGCGGCTCTGGCTAAAGAATTTGAGCAAATTTGCGAGGCGCTAAAAGGCGAGGATCTGCTAAACCGCCAAAACGTCGCCAACCTCATCCAAAGCGCAGGCGACGCGCTCAGCGAGGCAAAAGAGCAGTATATCCACCGCCTAATCTACGAAAAAGAGCAGATCGAGCGGCAAATTTACGCGCAAAAAGACGAGATCAAAAACGACGTTCGCGCGCTACTTGAAAATATGGAAAACTTCATCAAAAACAGCGACCTGGCGGATAAGGACGAAATTTTAACCGCGATAGACGAAAAGATGCTCTGTGAGCTGCAAATGCTGGGCATCCTCAAAGAAACCACCGAGGCGGCTTTTCTCACCGCGATCGAAAAGGGCGACGATATCAAAGATACGGTCGAACAAATAGCAAAAAACGTCGTGCTTAGCGCGATAAACGAGGGCGAAGCGAGCAAAGAGCGCATCCTGGAGATCGCAAGGACGGTCTGCGAGGCTGCGTGCGAGATAGCCGACGTCGATCAGGCCTTTGCCAAAGAGCTAATAAGCGGCGCGATCGGAGGCGTAAAAGAGGCGCTTGGCAAAAGGACGGAGAAATTTATCGAGGAGATCAAATTTGCCCCCGACGGTCAGGCGCTACTAGGCGAAGCTAGAGAATTTGTAAGGCTTGAGGAGAGGTTCGTAGCGATGCTGCGCGATATGGCGCGTTCTGAGGAGCCCTCTGCAGCCGTGATAAACGAAATCCTAGACGAGTCGGTAGATAGCTACTTCGCCAAATTTAAGCGTCTGCAAAACGACGTTTCCCGCCAGATCGAGCTTCAGCTAGAGGAGCTAAAATTTAACGAAAATATCGATAAATTCGCTAGCCTTGCGGGAGCTAAATTTGAGGAGTTAAAGCGCGAAGTAACTCAAGCCGGCGATAAATTTAAAGAAAATTTTAATGCCAAAGAACGCCTCGAAGCGCTGAAAAAAGATATCGGCGACTTTGAAAAACGAACGCAGGAGAAGCTAAGCGCGATAAATGCGAGCGAAATCGGCGAAAATCTCAAATCAAAATCAAAAGAACTAGGTGAGAAGCTCTACAAAGCCGCCGAAAATCTCATAAAAAACGCCAAAGAAAAGATCGGCAAAAAAGAGGACGAGAAAAAAGACGAGTGAGCCAAGCTTAGGCGATTTTGGCTAAATTTGGTAGCTTTTAAGGCGTTAAATTTATACTTTTGGCTCAAATTTAACGCCTCTTGCAAAAAAACGACGAAACAAAAACGATGAAAATAATCCAAAATCAAAAATTTTTTAAGCGAAATTTAGCGCAGTTAATAAACGAGTTAGCAGGCGCGAACGAAAATTCGGCGGCAAATCTAGCGGGAGGCCGTTTGATTGATTTTGCAGACAACAAAAGCGCGCAAAACAAAAGTAGCGGCGGACTAGTCTTTAAAAACATAGAGTTTATGAACTGCGACATAGGGCTTGATAACGATCTTGCAAATCCGCAGACGATAAGCGGGGTAAATTTTATCGGGTGTACTTTTAGATCTTGTTTTTTCGGTCCTTGCGTTTGGAAGGACGTTTTACTTGAAAATACTTGCTTTAACGACTACGGCATACTGGACTCCGTGCTCTTTTGCCGCGTCAAAATCAAGGGCAAAATCACCTCGTTTTGCATAAACAAATGCGGCTTTATGACGCATAAAAATCCAGAACTCCAGCGCAAAATAGACGCTTTTAGACAAGAGTTTTACGGCCGTGCCGACTGGGCGCTTGATATCAGCGAGGCAAGGCTTTCTAGCTTTGATTATGACGGCATCCCCGCGCGGCTTTTCGTACTTGATGCTTCAACGCAGTTTGTCGTAAGACGAGATAAATTTCACTCTCTAAATCAGCTTAGCAAGGAGTTTAAGAGTAAATTTAGCTACGTGACGGCGTATTTAAAAAATTTTTTAGAAGACGGCCGAGAGGACATCGTGCTAACCGTGCCGACATCGCGTCCTAAAAAATTTAGAGAGCCCATAGCAGACGGCCTAAACGAGCTTCGGGCTTTGGGGCTAGCGGAGTAAAATTTATTAAATTTACCGCTGGGTTTTAGCATCAAATTTAACCGCTCACGCCGTGAAATAAACTAAATTTTAGCGCGAATTTTAACCGAGCTTGGCTAAAAACTAACCCTTCAGCCGTAAATTATTCGCATGCGTTAGCGCAATAGCGATGGCATCAGTGATGTCAAGAGGTTTGATCTCCTTTGTGATACCGAGAATTTTCTTAACCATACAGGCCACCTGCTCTTTGTCGGCCTTGGCTTTACCGGTGACGGTTTTTTTGACCTGAAGCGGGGTATACTCGGCAAAATCTCCGTGAAGCTGCAAAATTTTAAGACTGAGCGCCCCCCGAAACTGCGCGAGCTTTAAAACCGTTTTTGGATTATACGCAAAAAATATGTCCTCAATCGCCACTTCGTCAAATTTGTGATTTTTAAAAATTAGGTCAAGTCCCTCGCAAAGTTCGGTGATTTGATACTGCAAAGAATTCGGTTTTATTTTGATTAGTCCCGCCTCGATCAAAACTGTTTTCACGGGCGTCTTTTCAACGATTGCATAGCCGCAATTTCGCGATCCCGGATCGATTCCTAAAATTTTCATCTCATCCTTTTCAACGGTTTTTCACGCGTTTTTCACACCGTGAAAAAACGAATTTCAACGCCATTTTAACAAATTTAAGATAAAATCTAGCGAATTAATCTTAAAGGCAAAAATTTGGTCGCAAACGAGGTTTTGGAGCTACTTTCCAAAGAAATTTTACCGTCGGAATTTGAATGCTACATCAAGCAGCTTAAATTTAACGAAAAAAGCTCAAATTCGACGAACGTCGTATTTAACGCGCCAAACGAGATTATCGCCAAATTTATCCAGACCAAATACGCCACTAAAATCGCTCATCTTTTTGAAGTAAAAACCGGGCAAAAACCGGTCGTCGAAGTCCAAGCTCCGACCAAAACCGCAAGCAAACCGGCCAAAAAGGTGGACGTCAAAGAGATAAAAGCACAAAGCAGTCTGCTAAATCCAAGCTACACTTTTGAAAATTTCGTCGTCGGCGACTCGAATCAATTTGCTTTTTTAAGCGCGAAAGCCGTCTCCGAGCAGCCGGGTAAAATTTATAATCCACTTTTCATCTACGGCCCGACGGGACTTGGCAAAACTCACCTTTTACAATCGGTCGGAAATTTTTGCCTAAACGGCGGCAAAATGGTTATTTGCGTCACGAGCGAGCAGTTTATCACGGATTTTACGTATAATCTCAACAACCACTCGATGGAGCGATTTCGCGAAAAGTACCGAAACTGCGACGTTTTACTCATCGACGACGTGCAGTTTTTAGGAAAAACGGATAAAATCCAAGAGGAATTTTTCCACACGTTTAACGAGCTTCACGCTAAAAACGGCCAGATCGTGATGACCTCGGACCGCCAACCAAAGCTGCTAAAAGGCTTTGAAGATAGGCTAAGGACGCGTTTTGAGTGGGGTATCATCGCCGATATCACGCCGCCTGAGCTTGATACTAAAATCGCAATTATCAATAAAAAATGCGAATTTGATAAAATTTATCTTGGTACCGACGTCATAAACTATATCGCTACAAACATGGGCGATAACATCCGAGAAATCGAAAGCGCGATAATAAATTTAAACGCTTACGCAAGGCTAATGAGGCAGGAAATCACGCTAGAATTTGCTAAAAACATCCTGCGCGATCAGATAAAAGAAAAACGCGAAAATATAAATTTAGAGAGCATCGTAGAGACCGTGAGTAAAGAGCTAAATATCAAACCTAGCGATATGAAAAGTAAATCACGCTCAAAAAATATCGTCGAGGCTAGACGCATCGTGATATATCTGGCTAAAAATTTAACGCCAAACTCGATGCCGCAGATCGCTCAGTTTTTTAATATGAAAGATCACTCTGCCGTAAGCCACAGCATAAAAAAAATAAACGAACTAATCGAAACGAACGAATATTTTAAAGTTCGTGTCGAAGAACTAAAAAATAAAATTTTAACCAAAGAGTAAAAACGTGAATAAAAGTGAAAAAAATCAAGATTTTATTAACGCCGCAAAATACCTATCTACGGGACTAAAAAAGGATATTAACATTTTCACGTCCCCTACTAATGCTACTAAAAGAAATTTAAAAACAAAAGGAAAAAAAATGAAAGTCGCAATTAACAAAAACGCTCTAGAAAGCGTAATAAATAATGCTAATCCTTATTTAGAAAAAAGAGATTTAAGCGCTATAACTT
>CAUQMN010000001.1:0-17073 GCA_963518765.1 uncultured Campylobacter sp. | reverse complement strand
CTTTATAAGATATCTTTTGGTTTATCTGATATTTGCGCTACCGTTTAAAATCTATAAACTCAAAAAAATCGGGCGAACCGCTATGGTTGCTGCGTAAAAATTTCGTCATCAGGATGAAAAATAGAAATTATTTTTTGGTAAATTGCTATAGCAGAGATGATTATTTTGAGCTGCTACGATACTTTCAGGCGAACAAAATCCCCGTGGAGGACAAGACGAAATTTATGCCGCAAGCTCAAAGGACTGCGATATTTTTCGAAGACAAACACGAGGTCTGGAGCGACGATCCAAACGATACGGAAATACCAAAAGACGACTGGAAGCGCAAGATGAGGCGGTTTTTTAGTTTGGAGCAAATCGGGCTTGAGTTTTTTGTCAAATTTGCATATAAATTTGCTTTTAGTTCGCCGCTAAATTTTAACTACGTTTAGCTAAATTTACATATCTATTTTTAAAACGTAAACGCGCAGACGAGAAGATTTTTGAAATTAAAAAATATTTAATTAAGCAAAAAATTTATTTTATAAATATATAATAAATAAAAAATAAGAAGAAAACGTAGAGTATGAATTTGACGAGGAATACGACAGGGAATTATACGACGTGATGCGTATAGAGACTGCCGACGGTAGCGAAGCGTATATAGAGATAGTCATGCCTAAAACGCTTCTTAGCGTAAAACGTGCGAAATATATCGGCGGGTTATTTGAGATTTTGTTTCAAATCGTTATGCTTAGCGCATCTATTTATTTGATGTTAATCGGTAATAATTATTCGTTTATCGACATATTAGGTATTTTTTATTTTATAAAAATTTACTTTTATTCGTATTTTATAAAAAAGATATCCTGCTGCGATACTTTTTTAAGTATTTGTTTAGAGAAAGACGCGTAGATTATGAAGAAATAAAATACGTTAAAATTATAAATAAATATATGATTATAAAAACCGTCGATTCCGTATTTTATTTTGCAAGAGTTAATTTATCGTTATTTAACTCAGACGATATTAAAAATTTGGAAGAGTTTTTAATCAACAAAAACGTAAAGATAATGAAATGATAAATTTAAGCGTAAACGTACCGACAAAAGGCGAAAAGTTTCTTAGATTTGCAATGTTTACGGCTCATATCGCATTTGCATTTTTTGCGGCGCGGTTGGTCGCCGGGTGCTATTTGTATTATAATTTTGCACCGAATTTGCCGGTGCCTATGGGCGTTTTGAGCGAAATTTTAGGCGGCATATTGATCGGTATCGCGATATTTCCGTCTCAATTTTACTCCGTGAAGTTTGATTTATGTGGAACGCCTAGATATGCGAATTTTAGTTTTAATAAATCTATAACGGTAATCTTCGCTTTTCTATCGTATTCGGAATTTTATTTGATATTGGGTTTTTATTAAAAATAATAATGTTTATAAAGCATTATATAGATCGCTTTGCTATTTTTGTAGATAACGAATGCGTCGCAAGCGCCGTTCGAATACTTGAGGCGGCGGTAGTTACGATATTTACCGTCAAATATTTAATATATTATTTTTTTATTATATTTTTTTACTGCATATTGTTAAGTATAAATTTAATCATACGCCTTCAAATGCTATAAAAGTTTAAATTTGGCCTAAAGTAGCCGTTTGCAGTCTTTTCTCGCGCCTGCGCCTTAGGATTTGAAAGGCCTCAAATGCGAGTTTAGCCGCCAAAACCGCGATAAAAATATGTCTAAAGGCATAAATTTTGCCTAAAATTTTATGTTTTTTAACGAGTTTTAGCGCGAGCGATTTAAACGCTTGCACTGGTTTTGATTTTAACTCACCGACTAATTTATCTTTTAGCTCGCAAAGCAAGGCCAAGGCGACGTCTTTTGCGTATTCTCGTATCTTGGGCGAGGAGCGTTTTAGCGTTTGCGATTTTTGCGCGGCGCCGTAAATTTCATCTAGTTTTCGCATAAAATTTTGCCGCGCGTCTTTGCCCTTTAGTATTTTTTCGCCGGCTTGGCTTATCTCGTATATCCCGCGTCCTGTTTTTACGACTAGTCTTTGCGGCGGCGGCAAATTTAAAATAGCTGCGCTTGCGGCTAACGCATTTATGAGCGCGTCGGCTTTGCTTTGCGAGGCGTTTATGCTTTTTGCTAAAAACGCCGTTATTTCCTTTCTGCTCGCCTTTTTTCTATCGTTTAAAAACTGCGCCGTTAAAAATAATCCTTGATAATCCATCGCAAAAACTTTCATATTATATTAAATTGAGAATTATACTTAAAATATATCAAAATAAAATAAAATCTGAAAATATTTTGGTTTTATCACGGTAAAATTAATTTAAGGCTTGTTTTGGCTTAAGGTTACGAAACGGCAAACGGATTTGGGTCAAATTGCCGTTTTAAAGCCCGTAAAACAATATATGGCGGGTTTTCGCGGCGTTTTTTATAATTGGGATTTACGGTGCGCGGTAGCTATAAATTTAGGACAAAATACCGTAAGCATCCGTTTTAAACTTTTTTAGCGCGTAAATACGCAAAATCAAGGCGGTAAAATCGCTAAATTTTATATCCGAGTAGATACATTTAGGCTATTTCGCGCTTTAAGGCGTGATTTAAAATCGTAAAATCTCGCGCTGGTACGAGTCGCGCAAGCAAACGGGGGGCGCAAGCCGCCGCATATAAATTTAGCTCCGATTAAGAGCAAAAAATCTTACAAAGAGCGTTTTGGCGAAACTGCGGGGTAAAAATCGCTTGGGCTCCTAGATTTGCGGCGTTTATATATTTAGCCGCTAGCAAACGAAAAATCGCCGCTGTGCAAGCTAAATTTAGCTCAAAACAAGCCAAATCCTAAAAATAAAACCCCGTCGCCGGGCGCATCCCCTAAATTTAACTCAAAAGCAGCCAAATCAGCGCGCGATTGATTTTCCGCTTAAAATCGCGTCTTTAAATCGCCGCCAAAGGCTTTTTGCAAGTGAAATTTAGCTTTTACCGCAAGAGTGAGTTTTACGACTCTGCTTGCTTTAGGCGCGCTATGAGGGTAAATTTAAGCCAAGAAAGCGTCTTTATTAATGCTTTTAAATTTGCGTCTAGTCTTTTTTTATTTGCGTAGATTAAAGCCCAAAGTCCGGTTTTAGCGCCGATGGTTTTGGCTAAGCTACCGCAAGCTAAGGCAAAAAGCGTTAATGCGGCTTGCGGTTAAACCGTTAAATTTAGACGCTGAATTTAGTCGGTAGGTTTCTTTTTGCGGATGATTTTAGAACCCAAAGCCCTTAAATTTAGCTTGCGATTTTAAACTGTCTCGCGCATTTTTAATTTAATCCGCAAAATTTAACGCGGGAACGCAGCTTTAATCTAAACGCTTAAATTTAATTTACGAAAAACTCCTGCGCGGGCTCTTTACTCTCAAAAGGCTTCACGCAAATCTCGCGTTCGCCGATCCTAGCCCGCACCGCCGCGTCCTTATCCGCTCTGGTGTAGGCAAGCGCCAGCCGCACGGCAAACTCGAGATCAGACTCGTTAAATTTAGCGTCCACGAGGCTAGTCGCGCCCACGACGCCTTCGTCAAATTTGATCTGCGTAAATTTCGGATTATTTAGAGCTAGAAGTTTGGCGTTGTCGTTTTCGTCGCGGCCGATGACCATTTTGGTGCCGTTTGCCAGGCGCAGATGCCGTCCGATGCGTAGCAACTGCATATCCGCGCTAGTCATATCCGGGTCAAATTTGATGAAATCTTTGATTTTATTTGAAAAGCTCTCGATCGTGAGCAAGCACCCGCCGCCGGGCGTCTCAAATTCGCTAAAGCCAAATTCCTTGGCAAGCGCGAGCTGTCTTTTGCGGTCGCGTCCGCTGATGCCTAGCAGCTTGCTACGATCGACCCAGCCTTCGCGCTCGGGCTTTGTAGGCTTCATCAGCTGCGCGGACATCGGGCGCAAGATGAGGTCGTCCTCGTCGCCCGCGGCGTTTTTGACCTGCGCCATCGCGTCGCGCCTCTGGCTCATCGGACGCTGGCCGATCACCTCGCCCGTCGCGATAAAGCTAGCGCCCTCCGCGCTCATCATCGCAAGCGCCGTTTTAAACATATATCCGTGGCAGTCGATGCAGGGGTTAAAGTGCTTGCCGTAGCCGTGCTTTGGCGTAAAAAGCACCTCGCGCAGGTATTCGTTTCTGATATCTACGATCTTAAACTCGGCTCCGGCTTCGTTCGCGCGGCGGCGTAAAATTTCCGCCTTTTTCTCGTCGCCGCTAAAGCCGATGTCGATGTGGATCGCCGTAACTTCGATATCTTGGCCGGTTAGAAGCTTGATAGAGATCATACTATCAAGCCCGCCGCTAAACAAAACTAATGCTTTCATTTTTTAAGTTCCTTTAAAATTTCATTGATTTTTTTTAGTATCGGCTGCTTTTCTTCTAGCGAAATTTGCGACGCCGAATACTTTTTGTATAAATTTTTGTAAAATCTTGTTTTAAAAAATTTTAGGTTTTGTAAAATTTCCTCCTCGTTTTTAAACGCCTCGTATTTTTCAAATATTATCTCGCGCACGGACGGATCGCTCCCGTCCGCTCCCGCCGCGATCGCTTCGTAGACCGCCCTGTGGCGCGCGAAATAATCGGGCTTTAAATTTTCTAAAATAAATTTTTTTAGACTCTCATTTTCTATCATCGTTTTTAAAATTTGGATTTCTAGCGGGTCTTTGCGTCCCGAGTTTGCGCGGAAATTTTGCATCTCGTAACCCTGCGCGTTTTGAACCGTCCCGCCGTAGCCTTGCTGCACCACCGAATTTGATCCGCGCGAGAGGCGAAACGACCCCTCGGCTATCTTTAAAATTTTAGCCACGAGCGGCGCGTAGGAGTTTGCCACGACGGGCTTTAGACTTGCCGTAAAGGCCTGGATCGCTTCTAGCGCCTTTTGCTTTTGCACGGGGCGCGAGAGGTCAAAGCCACTAGCTAGATGCCTGATGTAAAATTCGCCGATCTCCGTGCCGCTTTCAAAAATTTGACGCAGATACTCCATCTTGCCGGCAACTACCATATCGGCGGGGTCTGCACCGCCTTCTATGATGACGACGCTGCCGTCGATTTCGTTTTGCACTAGCAGCAAGGCGGACTTCGTCGCGGCGTTTATGCCCGCGTCGTCGCCGTCAAAGCACAAAATAACGCTAATCTCGCCGCGTTTTAAAAGCGGCAGGTGCTTGGTCGTGAGCGCGGTTCCAAGCACGGCTACGGCGTTGCTAAAGCCCGCCTTGTGCAGCATGATGACGTCCATGTAGCCTTCGGTGATTATGATCTGATTTTTGGCGAAAATTTCGCGCTTTGCCAGGTGGTAGCCGTAAAAAAGCGTGGACTTGTCAAAGACCGCAGACTGGGGCGAATTTACGTATTTAGCCGGGTTGCCGCTGATCGTACGTCCGCCAAAACCCACGAGCCGTCCGGCGTGCGTGTAGATAGGAAAGGTGATGCGGTTTATGAAGCTAGCGTAGATGCCGTTTTCGTTTTGCTTTACGATACCGACTTCTAGGGCTTCTTTGGGTTCGATTTGATCGTTTTGCAGTAGCCTTATCGTCTGTGCGCTCTCAGGCGCGAAACCAAGCTCAAATTTATCTATCAGCTCGTCGGTTATACCGCGCGAGTACAAATACTCGACGGCTGCTGGCGTTTTATAAAGCAGCGAGCGGTAAAAGGCGTTTGCGTTTTCTAGGATGTGCTTGTTTTCTTTCGCCGGTTCGCCGCCTCGCACGTAGTTTAGTGTGAAATTTTGTAGTCCGGCGATCTTTTCGACGGCTTCTGGGTAGCTTAGCTTTTCGTAGTCCATCACGAATTTGATCGCGTCGCCGCCGGCTTTGCACGAAAAGCAGTGAAATATCCCGCGCGACGGGCTCACGCTCATGCTCGGGTTTTTATCGTCGTGAAACGGGCATACGCACACGAAGTTCGCGCCGCTTTTTTTTAGCGGCAGATAGTGCCCGACGACATCGACGATATCGGTTTGCGCTTTTAGTCTTTCTATTGATTTTGGATCGATCATAAGCGAGATTATACAATCGTTTTGCTATAATCGGCGTTAAATTTGACTTTAGAAAGCGGCATTTTGGATATATTTTTTATCGAATTTAGAGACCCGATTTTCGGTCTCGTGGTGTTGGTCGCCGCGGTGCTAATTATCGCCGTTTTTAGCTACGAGTGGGGCGTTTTTAAGAGCAAGGACGAAAAGGCGGAGATCGCGGGATTTTTAAAAAAATTCGGCAAATCTCAGGGTCTTAGCGACGAAAACAAGCAGCTTTTGATAAACTCGGGCGCGGATACGGCTACGATGTGCTTTTTGGCGGGGACGTTTTCAAAAAGCGGATATTTTGAAAAAGCTATCAACGTCTATGCCGTAGCTTTAGAGCGGGCTAAAAACCGCGCGGCAAAGGAGCAAATTTTCACCGATCTAGGTCAGACTTATTTTAAGGCGGGCTTTTTAGAGCGCGCAAAAAGCGTCTTTTTAGAGGCGCTAAAAATCTCTCCGCGAAATCAAATCGCGCTAAAATCGCTAACGATAATTTTCGAAAAACTAAAAGATTATGGGGGCGCGCTACAGGCCCTGGACGCGCTGCAAGAACTCGGCGAGGGCGTGAGAGCGCAGACGGCGTATATCAAGGCGCTGCAAATTTTAGCGGATAAAAGCAAAGATGAAACCGCTAAAATCGGCGAAATTTTAGCCCTAAAGGACGAATTTGCGCTCGTGCGCCGAATGGCGATGGAGAGGCTAAATTTAAGCGGCTCGGCTCTTAAAGATTTTGCCGATTTCCCGCCGCTTGAGGATGTTTTGGATTTGGTTTATTATCAAAACTCGCCCGTAAATTTAACCGATCCCGAGTATAAGAGCCTGTTTTTCGTCAAAGGCATGAGCGACGAGGACGGCGCGCCGCTGGGCTTTGAGCTAGAGGTTTTAAAGAAGCTAAAAGCGGCAAACTACGACAAGGCCGCGCTTAGCTTTAACTACGTCTGCAAGAGCTGCAAAAACGCCTTTCCTATGCATTTTTATCGCTGCCCGATGTGTAGCGAGCTAGGCAGCGTGCAAATTTTGCCTCACATCACGGAAAAATCCGATGAAAACAGTATGCCTTTTTAGCGACGGCTCGTGTCTGGATAACCCGGGGCCGGGCGGCTGGGCATACATCCTAGAGTACGGCGAACACAAAAAAACGGCAAGCGGCGGGCAGGCGCACACGACGAATAATCAAATGGAACTGCGAGCCGCGATCGAAGGACTAAAAGCGCTAAAGCAGCCCTGCCGCGTGAAGCTCTACACCGATAGCTCATACGTCGCAAACGCCGTAAATGCGTGGCTAGAGGGCTGGGTGAAGAAAAACTTTAAAAACGTAAAAAACGTTCCGCTGTGGCAGGAGTATCTGGCTGCTAGCGAGCCGCACGAGGTCGAGGCGATCTGGGTCAAAGGCCACGCCGGACACCCGCAAAATGAGCTTTGCGACGAGATGGCGCGCGAACAAGCCGTGAATATAAAAAATAGCTTAAAAGGCGAATAATGCGAAATTTGGAAGAGAAATTAGGGTATAAATTTAAAGACGAAAAGCTGCTAAAAACTGCGCTCACGCACAAAAGCGTAAAAGGCGGCGCGAACAACGAAAGGCTCGAGTTTTTGGGCGATGCGGTGATGGATCTGGTGATCGGAGATTATCTTTTTCACAAATTTTCGCGCTTAAGCGAAGGTGATCTAAGCAAACTAAGAGCCGCGCTCGTAAACGAAAAAAGCTTCGCCGAGCTGGCTAAATATCTAAATTTAGGCGGGCTCATCAATATCTCTCCGGCTGAGGAGCACAACGGCGGACGGCTAAAAGCCTCAATCCTATCGGACGCCTTTGAGGCGCTGATGGGTGCGATCTACCTAGAAAGCGGCTTTGACGCGGTGCGCGCAGCTAGCCTAAAAGCCTTTGAGAGATGCTACCCGGATATAAATTTCGACCGCATGGTAAAAGACTACAAAACCGCGCTACGTACTAGTGGGCTCAAAAGGCCCCGATCACAAGAAGGAATTTGAGATCGCGCTGATACTAAACGAGCGCGAGATCTCGCGAGCCGCAGGCAAGAGCAAAAAAGAAGCCGAGCAAAAAGCCGCCAAAACCGCGCTTGAGATTTTAGGAGAGAGCAAGTGAATACCTTCGGACGCAAACTAACGCTAACGACGTTCGGCGAGAGTCACGGGGTAGCGATCGGCGGCGTGCTAGACGGTTTTCCCGCAGGCGTGCGTATCGATTTAAATTTTATCCAAAGCGAGCTTGACAAACGAAAACCGGGCGGCTCGAAATTTGCCACGGCCAGGAGCGAAGGCGACCGCGTGGAGATTTTAAGCGGCGTGTTTGATGAGCTAAGCACGGGCACTCCGATCGGTTTTATCATCCGAAACGAAAATCAAAAATCGGGCGATTATGAAAATTTACGCGAGCTCTTTCGTCCAGGTCACGCCGACTACGCTTACTACCGTAAATACGGCATCCGCGACCACAGAGGCGGCGGACGCAGCTCGGCTAGAGAGACGGCCGTGCGCGTGGCGGGCGGAGCGATAGCTCAAATTTTGCTGGGCGAATTTGGCGTCAGCGTGCAAAGCGGCGTGGCTAGCGTGGGCGAAATTTCGTGCGGCGAGCAGCCGGATTTCGAGCTGGCGGCGCGCTCGGAGATATTTTCGCTGGGTAACGAAGAGGCGATGAAAGAGGAAATCCTAAAAGCCAAACAGGGGCACGACAGCGTCGGAGCTAGCGTCGTCACGGTTATCCGCAGCGCGCCGGCGGGGCTTGGCGAGGGGCTATACTATAAATTTGACGCGGCAATCGCGGCTGCGATGATGGGCATAAACGGCGTCAAAGCCGTAGAAATCGGCGAGGGCGTGAACGCAAGCAAGATGCGCGGCAGCCAAAATAACGACCCGATGAGCGCGGCGTATGCGGGCGCGGGCGAGCTAGCAAATTTAAACGGCGGCAAATTTGACGAATGTAAAAGCGAGGCGGACGGCGAGGCTTGCCGCGGGTTAAATTTAAACGAAAAATTCGGCTTTGCCTCAAATCACGCGGGCGGAACGCTAGGCGGCATGACGAGTGGGCAAGAGGTCGTGATAAAGACGCATTTTAAGCCGACTCCGTCGATATTTTTATCTCAGCCGACGCAAAACGTGTACGGGGAGGACGTCGTCTGCGAGCTGCGCGGGCGGCACGATCCGTGCATCGGCGTGCGCGGTAGCGTCGTAGCCACTGCAATGGCAAGACTAGTAACGGCTGATATGTTGCTTTTAAATTTGAGCGCAAATCTTGTGAATTTAAAGAAAATTTACGGATAGCTAGACCGAATCGCGCCCCAAACGAAGCGGAGTAAAACGGATGCTGCGCGCGTGAAATTTGCGATGATTTTTGCGCGCATTTGGACGAGCTAGCCGTAAATTTCGGCTACGAATACGTAAAATCCCGCTGCAAAATTTATAAAAATCGGACATTTTCATGCGCGGCAAAGACGTTTGGCGAATTTATATTTATGATATAAACGGCGAGAAAAACGGCGTAACGGACATATTTGATATAAAAAATTCTCTCACGCAGGCTTAGAAAATTTGCTCGCAGGCGCCGTAAAATATCTAAAATTTTGCAATAAATCATAGAAAAACAGAACGCGGCGAGGAACTATGAGTGCGTAAATTTGGGCTTTTTAATCCTGACGGCAAGAAATATATCCTAAAAACTAGCCATACGGCGCCTCTCAAACAAACTACGAAGCGCGAAAATCTAGGCCTTAGCGCGATATCTACGCGGATAAGTCGGGTGGATAGCGCTTGCGGAATTTTGTAGATTTTTTAAAATATCTCGCGCAAAATAAGCTAAATTTGCCTCTTTTTTACGTTTAAATTTATGATTTTCGGGCTTAAAACTCAAATTTAGTCGCCCGGCAAGCAAGCGAATTTGCGCCCGTCTCTAGCGCGCAATGCTTGCAAAGCGGCTGCAAGATTAAATTTACGCCGATTTACGGGGCATGCCGGTACCCGCGTTTTATATTTTCGCGTCCTTTTAAAATAAAATCAAAAATCAGCCTACTTTTTGCCTAAAATTTGTAAAATTAGCCCAAAAAAGGATAAAAAATGAGCCAAAAAACGCTAACGATCATCGACACTTTCGGATTTTTTTTCAGACTTTACTACGCGATGCCCGGCCTTAAAAACAAAGAGGGCAAGCCAAGCGGCATGGTGAGCGGATTTGCGAATTTTATTATGAATCTGCAAAACGAATTCGCAAGCGACTACATCATATTTGCGCTTGATAGCAAGGGCAAGACGCTGCGCCACGAGATCCTAGGAGACTACAAAGCCAACCGCTCCGAGCCGCCCGCGGCGCTAAAAGAGCAGCTGCCCGTGTGTATCGAAATGATAGAAAAAATGGGGCTAGCCGCTGTGAGTAAGGAGGGCTACGAGGCCGACGACATCATCGCTACCGCCGTGAAAATCGCAAAAGAGCAAGGCATTTTCGTTAGAGTCGTAACGCACGATAAAGACCTCTATCAGCTAATCGAAGACGGCAAGGTAAGCATCTATAGCCCGCAAAGCAAGATCGACCACGACAGCGCTAGCTGCATAGAAAAATACGGAGTTCCGCCAAGCTGCATACGCGATTTTCTCGCGATCGCGGGCGATAGCTCGGATAATATCCCGGGTGTCAAAGGTATCGGCGCGGTCGGCGCAAAAAAGCTACTAAACGAGTTCGGCAATCTAGAAAACATCTACGAAAACCTGCCGCTAGTGCGAAACGAGCGTATCCGCGGGATGCTGGCAGAAGGCCGAGAGAGCGCGTTTTTAAGCAAGCGCCTAACCTCGCTATTTGACGACGCGACCGATGCGATAGATTTTGAAAAGGCGAAATTTCCCGAACAAAATCCGCTCGTAAAGGTGGCGGACGTCCTTCGCGAATACGATCTAAACCGCCTTTTAAAAGTGCTGCAAAACAGCCGAAATGCGGGCGAAAACGCGGAATTTAAGCTCGGCTTTAACGCGCGGCTTTTAACGGACGAGGGCGAGATCGAGCGACTGCTGGCAAATATAGACGCGGATACGCTAGTGGCCTTTGACACCGAGACTACGGACGTCGATACGCAAAACGCCCGCCTGGTCGGCTTTAGCTTTTGCTTTAACGACGAGGAGGCCTACTACGTGCCGGTAGCGCACGAGTATCTGGGCGTGCCGAGGCAAGTAAGCGAGAAATTCGCCGCTTGGGCGATCTCGCAAATTTACAAAGGTTGCGTGATCGGGCAAAATTTAAAGTACGATTTTAAGGTCGTAAAGCGAAATTTAGGGCTAGAACCGCCCGTAAATTTTAAAGACACGATGATACTAGCGTGGCTCATGGATCCGGGATCTAGCGTGGGTATGGACGCGCTAGCCAAGCGGCTCTACGACTACGACACGATCAAATTTGAAGACGTGGTAAAGCGCGGCGAGACCTTCGCGTCCGTGGCGCTAGAAAACGCCGCGAAATACGCCGCCGAAGACGCGTGGATAACGCTGAAGTTTTACAAAAGCTTTTTAAATTTGCTTGATCCGGGGCTGCTCGCGCTTGCAGATACGCACGAGTTTCCTTTTATCCTCACGCTTTTTGATATGGAGCGCGAGGGTATCGCGATAAACCGCGAAAAAATGCAAAATTTGATCCTAAAAAACGACGCTAAAATCAAGGCTTCGACCGCCGAAATTTACGAGTTAACGGGCGAAAATTTTAATATAAACTCCGTTAAGCAGCTAGGAGAAGTGCTGTTTGAGCACCTAAAACTACCCGTAAAGAAAAAGACTAAAACGGGCTACGGCACCGACGAGGCCGTGCTAGCAGAGCTCATAGAGGAGCATCCGGTCATACCTAAGCTGCTTGAATACCGCGAGCTATACAAGCTACAAAGCACGTACTGCGAACCGCTGCTAAATTTAGCCAAAAAGGACGCTAATAGCAGGATATACACGAACTTTATCCAGACCGGAACTAGCACGGGAAGGCTCTCGTCTAAAAACCCGAACCTGCAAAATATCCCAGCTCGCGGCAACCTAGCTAAGGACGTGCGAGGCTGCTTTGAGGCCAAAAGCGGCTTTAGCTTCGTGGGGCTTGATTACAGCCAGATCGAGCTGCGCCTGCTCGCGCATTTTAGCCGCGACGCCGCGCTACTTGGGGCGTTTGCGAACGACGAGGACATCCACGCGCGCACGGCGATTAGTATATTCGGTAGCGCCGAGGGGCAAAACCGCGCGGTGGCCAAGAGTATAAATTTCGGCCTCATCTACGGCATGGGCTCGAGCAAGCTGGCAAATCAAGTAAGTATCACGCGCGCCGAGGCAAAGGAGTATATAGAGCGCTATTTTAAAGCTTTCCCTACGATAAAGGGCTTTTTAGAAGGGATAAAAACCGCAGCCAAAAACGAGGGCTTCGTGCGCACGCTGCTTGGTAGAAAGCGGCTGTTTGACTTTACTACCGCGACGCCGATGCAAACTGCGATGTACGAGCGCGAGGCGGTAAATACGATATTTCAGGGCTCGGCTGCGGATATCATAAAAATGGCGATGGTAAAAATCCGCCCGCTTTTAGACGAGCGCGCTAGGATGCTTTTGCAGATACACGACGAGCTGATTTTTGAGGTGCGAGACGACTATGCCGATGAGTTTGGCGCGGCGGCGCAAAAGATAATGCAAGAAATTTACAAACTAAACGTACCGCTAAAAACGAGTCTAAACGCGGCAAAGGATTGGGGCGAGTTGAAATAAAATTTGAGGCTTTGAGCGGCTCGGTAAGCGTCAAAATTGCCTAAAACCGGCTAGCTTTGGGCTAGCCGCGTAATCTTAAACGTTTGCGGTTTGCGGATAAATTTAAGATAAAATCGGTCGCTAAAACCTCGCTTGAACGTAAATTTAGCGCAAAATCAAGGGCAAAAACCTAAATCTAAAAAGCTGGAAAGAGAAAACCGATGAACGTCCATAAAATCGCCTACGTAAGAGTTACCTTGCTGGCGTTTGCCGCCTTTATTTTTAACACGACGGAATTTATCCCTGTAGCACTACTAAGCGACATCGCGGCGGATTTTAGCATGGACGCTACTAGCGTAGGCCTCATAATAACCGTATACGCGTGGGCGGTGAGTATCCTCTCGCTGCCGCTGATGCTGCTAACCTCAAAGCTCGAGCGCAAGAGGCTACTTTTGCAACTTTTCGTGCTATTTACGCTAAGCCACGTCCTGGCCGCCATTGCGTGGAATTTTACCGTTTTGGTAATAGCGCGACTCGGCATCGCGATTTCGCACGCGATCTTTTGGTCGATCACCTCATCGCTCGTCGTGCGCCTAGCGCCGATAAATAAAGGCTCTCAGGCTATCGGCATGCTGGCTTTGGGCACCTCGCTTGCGATGGTTTTGGGGCTTCCTTTGGGGCGCGTGGTCGGCGAGCTTTTGGGCTGGCGCATCACGTTTTTTGCAATCGGCGCGCTTGCGGCGGCGGAAGCGCTGTTTCTTTGGAAAATTTTACCGTCTTTGCCGAGCAGGCGCGCGGGCTCCCTTGCTAGCTTGCCGATGCTTGCAAAGCGCCCTATGCTGCTTGCTTTGTATCTGCTGACGTTTTTGATCGTAGGCGCGCATTTTACGACCTACAGCTATGTCGAGCCCTTCGTAGCGAAATTTAATCCCGCAGGCGATCACTTCGTAACCTACGTCCTGCTTGCATTCGGCGCTTCGGGCATTCTTGCTAGCATGCTTTTTTCAAAGCTTTACCGCCCCTTCCCAAACGCCTTTTTGATCTGCTCGATCCTCTTTATCCTAGCTTCGGCTCTAACGCTAAAAGCTTTTGTCGCAAATGACGCGGCGTTGCTGCTCGCGGCTTTCGTCTGGGGGATAGGTATTTCCAGCTTTGGACTCTGCTTGCAGATTAGGGTTTTGGCGCTGGCTCCGGATGCCACCGACGTTGCGATATCGATCTACTCGGCGATCTATAACGTAGGCATCGGCGGCGGAGCGCTTTTGGGACATCAAGTCGCAACGAAATTCGGGCTTGAACACATAGGCGAGGCGGGCGCGATACTGGGCGCACTAGGGCTTGCAAGCTACCTCTATGCAAGCGTGAAATTTGCGGAGAAAAATAGCGCGTAGACTAAATTTACGAAAGAGCTTTGGCAAGTTCAGGAGCGCCTTTTAAAGCCTGTCCTTTAGAAACACTGGCTTTTATAGGCCTAAATTTTTAAAATTTATCCCTGCGACTAGCTAAATTTGTAGATAAATTTAATCTCGTGCTTAGCCCCGCCGTCTGTTTTATTAATCATCCGCACCCGCGCTATCCGCCCAAAGCCCCTTAAAATTTAGCAACAGCGCGCAAGAAATTAAAGCGCTAGCCGTCTAAATTTAACTACTTTTAAACCCGACCTGCGGTAAAATTTCAGCCAAAACCGCGTAATTATATTTTTCGTTTGCGCCGTAAAGATGCGGGTTTAAGGCTGCTAGCAAAGACTAAACCTAGCCAAATCGGTAAAATCGCCGCAAAGCCTAAATTTAGTATTTGTCGCTGCGGGCAAAGCGGAGGCCTGAGAGGAGATTACTCCGCTTGCGCGCTTATGGGTTAAAACTAGCTCAAAACGAGACCGCTAATCTGCCGAATTTGCACACATTATAAAATGAAACTAAAATTTCAAATCTAATTTAGATATTTTAAAAACAAATTTCGGTAATATTGAGCTAGGCAAAATTTATCCGAAAGGAGCTGTTATGAGCGGTATTGCTCTCATCGTCTGCTTCATCATCGCGGTCGTCGTTATGATCGTGCTGATTTCAAAGTTGGGGGTTCATCCCTTTATAGCGATCATGCTCGTCTCGCTGGCTCTTGCCGTGATCGCGAGTATTAAACCGGTCGAAATCGAAGGCGTCGTCAGTGCGGGCATCGACCTGGTCAAAATCCCCGCGATCATCGGAGAGGGATTTAGCGGGATATTTAAAAGCATAGGCATCGTCATCATCCTGGGCGCGCTCATCGGTATGGCGCTGGAAAAGACGGGTGCGGCGCTAAAGCTGGCCGATATGGTCGTGCGCTGCGTAGGCGACAAGCGCCCCGAGCTAGCTATGCTCATCATGGGCTGGATCGTGGGCATCCCGGTCTTTTGCGATAGCGGCTTTGTGGTACTAGACCCGATCCGCCGCGCGATAAAGGAAAAAATCGGCGCCAACCCCGTAGCTATGGCCGTCGCGCTCTCGTGCGGCCTATACACCTCGCACGTATTTATACCGCCGACGCCGGGCCCGATAGCGGCCGCCGGAGCCGTGGGCGTGGGGCACAACCTACTGCTAGTCATCGCCGTGGGTGCGGTAGTTTCGATACCGGTTCTCGTCGCGGGCTATCTTTTTGCTAAATCTATCGGCGCGAAAGTAAGCCTAAAAGAAGACCTCGCAGATGTGGGCAAGAGCTACGACGAAATCATCAAAGAGCACGGCAAGCTGCCTTGCGCGTTTTTGAGCTTGGCGCCGATTTTTGTGCCAATTGTGCTGATGGCTTGCGGTTCTCTTTTTAATATTTTAAATAAAAAAGGGTTTTTCGTCGCCTTCGTCGCTCCGGACATTTTAGAAAAAGATCCATCGGCGACGGCATGGTTCGTAAAATTTATATTATTTATGGGAGATCCCGTAATCGCGCTTGGTGTGGGTGTGCTATTTGCCGTTATCTTGCTGGCCGAAACGGGCAAACTGGGCGAATTTAACCTCATGACCAACGAAACGCTAAAGATCGTTGGACCGATCCTCTTTATCACGGCTGCAGGCGGCGTGCTAGGTAATGTCATCGCTAAGGCCGGATTTGTCGAGTTTATGAAGGCAAACGCCCATCTCATCGGCACTGTCGGCATATTTTTCCCATTTGTTATCTCAGCTATCATTAAGACCGCTCAGGGCAGCTCGACCGTGGCGCTCACTACGACCGCCTCTATCATGGGGCTTTTCACCGATAGCGGCTCGATGATGAGCGCGCTGGGGCTAACTAGCGAGATGGGCGCGGTGCTAACGGTGATGGCGATAGCTGCGGGCGCGATGACGGTTTCGCACGCTAACGATAGCTATTTCTGGGTCGTTACGAACTTTAGCAAGATGTCGCCGGAGCAGGGCTACAAGACTCAGACGATGCTTACCTTTATAATGGGTATCGTCGGCATGGCGACGGTTTGGGTAGCGTCGCTGATTTTATTGTAAATTTGACGGTAGATTTGGGTTAAATTTGCTCTTGTAGTGCGATAGAATGGTAAATTTTAGCTTTAAGCTTTTCTTTTTTCTCGGGCGGCGGAAGGGGCTTTACTTCGCCTACGGCTCGTAACTGCTAGCAGACCTACTTGCGAAGCGCCGCCTTCCTTTGCGTCGTGCTACGCACTCGCAACTGCTAGATACAGACCCGCCCCCCCGTCTGCTTGCAGCTGCTAGCGCAGCGACGCAGAACGTTCGAGGGGTGCGATAGCGCTAATGCGCCGCACGTTTTTTAAATTTGCAATAAAGCTAAATTCGCCAAATTTGGCATTTATAAGCGTCACAATTTAAAACTAAATTTGATAAAATCAGACCGTAAAATTTAAGGCGAAGTATTTTTTCTTTAGACGAGGCGGAAATGAGCCGAGCGAGGGCGCATACATATAGCATGTAACCGAGCTTCGGAGAAATTTCTAACAAAGTATAAAGGAAAAAGACGAGCCGCTAATAAAAAAGGAAAATAGATGAAAATTCTAATAGCAATCGACTCTTTCAAAGGCTCCCTTAGCTCCCTCGAGGCCGGCAACGCCGTAAAAGAGGGCATCGAAGCCTTGGCCGGCGAGATAGATGAGGTGACGGTTAAGCCCATCGCGGACGGCGGTGAGGGTAGCGTGGAGGCCTTGGCGGACGCGCTAGATGGCGAGTTTATCGACGTCATCGTGCAAAATCCTCTCGGCGAAAAGATCCCCGCTAGATACGCGCTAGCGGGCGAACTTGGCATCCTCGAGATGGCGTCTTCTAGCGGACTCATGCTAGTGGAAAAAGAGCGCCGAAACCCGATGAAAACGAGCACTTACGGCTTTGGGCAGATGATTTTGCATGCTATTAGCA